>JBCCLG010000045.1:0-14670 GCA_039027015.1 Acidobacteriota bacterium
GCCGCCGCCCTGCTCGGCGCGGGCGAGCGCCTGGAGCATCAGGAGGCCCTCGCCGGGGCTCGCGAGCTGACCGCCGCGCTTCTCGACCGCGGCGAGGAGCGGCGGCGCTTCACCTTCGCATCGGGCCTGCTCAGCAACCGCCGCCAGGCCCCGGGCCTTCTGCGCGGCCTGGCGGGCGTCGGCTGGCATCTTTTGCGGACGGGCGGCGTCGATCTTCCGGATCTTCTGGCCCTGGAGCTGCCTCCCCGAGCGCGAAGCCTCTCGAGCCACGCCGCGGAGGCCGAGAGCCCGAGCTTGGCGGAGGTGCGCCCATGACGCCTTTCCCGAACGCTTTGGGCCCTGGAGCGGACCTGAGCATCGCGGCTCTCACCGCCGCTGAAACCGGCGATTTCGCCGCCATGACCTTCGGCGCGTACCTGCGCTATCTCAGCCTTCAGGAGCAGGAGCGATCGCCTGCCGAGGGCGATCATCGCCTCGTGCAGCCGGTGGTCCTGGGCGCCAGAGTGGAGGGTCAGCCGGTAGGCCTGGCGGTCGCGGAGTGGCCGGTCTCCCCCTCCTCGCCAGCGGAGATCGAGCAGTTCGGCGAGGCGGCGGCGCGGCTGATCTCTCTTTTCGTGTCCGCTTCAGCGCGCCGGCGAGGCATCGCCTGCGCGCTTCTCGAAGCCGTCGAAGAGGAGATCGCCAGGCGAGGCGGCGGCACCCTCGAGGCCGTCTACACCACCGGCAAACCCGCCATCGCGTGGCTCGAAAAAGTCTTTGCCCGCCGGCGCTGGACGTCGCCCGAGGGGCGCTCGCTGCTGGTGCGCTTCACCCCGGCGGCGCCCTACGCCTCCGGCCACCTGCGCGAGGATCGCCTCGCCCGCCTGCGCCGGGGTCTCGAGTTCGCGCCCTTCTCGAGCGTCGACGCTGGCGAGCTCGAGGAGCTGCGCGCGGCCCAGAAGAGCGATCCCTGGATTCCGCCTCTCCTCGCGCCGTGGCGCTATGACCTCGAGGGCGCCGATCCGTCGAGCCTCGCCGTTCGCAGTGGAGGCCAGCTCGTGGGCTGGGCCATCACCCATCGCCCTACGCCCGGCCTCCTGCGCTTCACCTGCGCCTACCTGCGCCGCGATTTGGCGGCCAGCGGTCGTTTGCTGGCGATTCAGGACGCCGTGCTGCAGCGGGTTCGCGGCACCTGCGAAGAGTGCTCTTTCACCACCTCCTTCGCCTATCCGCCGATGATCCGCTTCATACGTCGCCGCTTCGCGCCCTTCTCCCACGTCGTGGCAGAAACGAGGATCGTCCGCCGCACCGTCAGCTAGCTGGCTAGGCCAGGACACGCTTTGAGGCTCTAAGAAACGATGCGCGTCGCCAAATCACTGAAGTTCCAACCCGGGCTACGAGATGTGCAGGCGATCCGCGACTTTTCGGCCCAACCCCTTTGCTAACCTCGAAGGTCCTTTAAATCTTCCGTGCTTTCGCGCAAATCCGAATTCACATCGCGGCGCCGCGCCTCGCCCCAAGACCGCTCGGAGCGAGCGCCGGTGCCCAAAGACCGAGTGCTGGAGGAATCCCCCGATGCCCAGACTTTTGTTTGAGTGGAGAGAGACCGCCGTCGTCGCCCCCGCCACCGCCCTTCGGCGGCTGAGTCTCCCCCTGGTTCTGGCTTCGATCGTTTGGGCCGGCGCGGCCGCGGCTCAGCCTCAGGAGAACGGGCAAGAAAAGGGCGCCGACGCGGCGACCGAGCTTCTCGAGCCCTGGCGTCCGGAGGCCCTGGCGCTCGATCCGGAGGGCGGCGCGCCGATGACTCTGCTCGACGCCGTGACCGCCACGCTGCGCAACGCGCCCAATATTCAGCTTCAGGAGGCGGAAACCGCCCTGAGCCTCGGCCTGCTCGAGGAGTCCAGCGGCTTTTTCGACTGGACCCTCACCGGCCAGGCGGCCTATCAGCACGAAAATCTCGAGCTGCGCCAAAGCGTGCGCCAGAATCAGCAGGACCGCCGCGACGACCTCACCCGAATCCAGGGCGAAACGTGCAGCGGCGCCGAGCGCGACCGCACCAAGGTCGCCGAGCTGACCGCGGCCATCGAGGGCATGGGCGCGGTGCCGATCACCAGCGACGCGATTTTCAACGCCGAGCTGCGCGCCATCGAGGCGCTGATCGCCAACGCCGCGCCCGCCGAGGTGCCGGCCCTAATCAATAGAAGGACGGTGCTGCTCAACCGGGAGCTGGTGCAGACGATCGCCTCCCGCGACGCCAACGCCAGCGCCTGTAGCGAATCTATGGCTTCCCTGGCGCGACTTGGCGAAACGCCCGAGGAGGAGGACTTCGACACCGCGAGCCTGGAGCTGCGGCTCGAGAAGGTTTTCCGCAACGGCGTGCTTCTGGCGCCGTTTCTCGAGGGCGACTACTCCGCCACTCAATTCGTCGGCAAACGCGACGGCTTCACCGAGCCGGTTCTTGACGCCAACGGCCAGCAGATCGTGGACTTCGGCATTCCGCGCGAGCGCTTCGTGGACTTCGGCGGCAAGAACGTGCGCGATCTCTACACCCTGAGGGTTGGCTTCGACATCGTCGTGCCGCTGATGCGCGGCGCCGGCAGCGACGAGATCGCCGCCCAGGAGCAGGCCGCGGGGCGCCAGGTGGAGGCCGCGCGCCGCCTGATTCGCCACACCGCCTCGGAGCAGGCGCTGGCCACCAGCACGGCGTATTGGAATCTGCTCGCGGCCCAGAACCGGGTCGACCTCTTCCAGGCCTCGGTCGATCGCCAGGACGATATCTCGGCGGCGACCCGTACGCTGATCGAGGCGGACGAGATCATCCCCGCGGAGATCTCGCGCGCCGACGCCAGCCTGGCCCGCGCCCGCACCAACCTCAACGCGGCTCGCCGCGACCTGGTGGAGCGCCAGGTCGCGCTGGCGGTGTCGATCGGCGTCGCCTCACCGCGCGGCGAGGCTGGCCTCCTCGCGTCCTCGAGCTTTCCGACGACCGAGGAACCGGGTGGCGAGGCATTGGGGGATGCGGAGGCTCTGGCCGCCGCCGAGGAGGCCCTTCGTCGCCTGGCCCTCGACCGCCGGGCGGACGTGGCCGCCGCCCGCGAGTCTCTGGAGGCCAGCCGGCTGCTGGTGACCGGAGCTCAGGGGGCCGCGCGCGACCGCCTCGATCTTCAGGGCAGCGTCTACGCGACGGCGGTCGGCGAGGACAGCTTCTCGGAGGCCACCGACCGCTGGGAAGCCCCGAGCTACCGAGTGGGCCTGAGCTACGAGAAGGTTTTCGGCAATCGCCAGCTTCGGGGACGGGTGACCCAGCGCCGCGCCGAGGAGGCGCGCGCCCGCATCGAGCACGATGATTTGCGCCGCACCACCCAGCTGGCGGTCAGCCAGTCGATCGGCGAGCTGACCGAGGCTATGGAGCGCCTGCGCTTCGCCGAGCAGGCGGTGCTCGACTTCGACAAGGCGCACCTGGCCGAGAAAGAGAAATTCGGCTCTCGCGAAGACGTCACCCTGCTCGACCTTCTGGTCAGCGAAGACCAGCAGACCGAAGCGGAGCTGCGCGCCGTCGACGCCCGCCTCGAGGTGGCGAACCTCATCGCCCAGCTGCGCTTTGAAACCGCGACCCTGCTCGAGTCCACCGACGGCGGCTTCCGGGTCGACGAGGGCGCCTTCACGACCCTGCCCGAGGCGGAGTGAGCCCGATGGCTTCTTTACTCGGAAAGACCCTCGCGTCCCGGGTCCTCGGGGCGTTCCTTCTCTCGGCGGCCCTGCTCGCGCCGTGGTCCCGCACGGCCGAGGCCCAGGGCGCGGGTGAGCCCGCCCCCTCGATCAGCCTGGAGCGGGCGGTGGAGCTGACGCTCGAGAACGATCCGGCCATTCGGCAGGCCCTCGAGGAGGCCCGAGCCCGCCGCGGGCAGTGGACCGAGCAAAGCGGCATTTTCGACAATCGCTTCACCCTCGAGAGCGCCTACGCCTTCGATCGCCAGGAGCTGATCGGCAACCGGCTGCGCTCGGAGATCGACCAGCGCAATCTCCTGGTGATTGCCGCCGGCGCCCTGGAGCTGACCGGGAACCAGCTGCTCGCGCGCCTGGCCGATCAGGAGGTGGGCGATCGTCCGGTGGAGGTTCGGACCGACTGCGGGGAGTTCGAGGACCGCCTGGCGGTGACCACCGCCGACGGCTCGTTCATCCTCTGCCGCGACACTTTGGGCAACGTGAGCGGGCTGATTCTGCCGCCCGGCGCGACCGGCGGCCTCGACATCAATCAGCTTCTCGACGACGACCTGACGGAGGCGATCGGCGCCGGCATCGAGCAGAACATCGCGGCCCAGATCCGCAGCACCGCCGATCTGGTGCTGCGCACCGCGGAGGCCCTCCGTCTCCAGCGCGCCCGCCTGGGCGACGTGCCCGAGGTGGTCGAGCAGGTCAGCGTCGATCTCCGCCTGGCCTACGAGGTGAGAACGCGCAGCGGCGTCACCCTGGCGCCGTTTCTGACCACCATGGGCATGGAAGACAACTACGCCGGCAAGCCTCGGGATCCCGACTTTGGCGGCTCGCCGGTGCCCGGCCTGTTCACCGGCGCCGCGGGCCTCGAGGTGACCATTCCGCTCGGCAAGAACCGCGGCCGGCAGACGGTCACCGCGGCCGAGCGCGCGGCCGAGGCCGGCTTTCGCGCCGCCCAGGCGCAGTATCAGCACGTTCTCTCCGAGGAGGTCTTGCGCACGGTTTCGGCCTATTGGCGCCTGGCGGCCGAGCAGCGCCGGCTCCGCTGGCTCGAGACCTCGAGCCTCGCCCGCCAGGAGCTGCTCGAGGCCGTCGACGTTCTGATCGAGGCCGACGAGAGGCTGCCGGTGGATCGGCACCGCGCGAGCGCCCAGGATGCCGAGGCCCGCTCGGACGTCGCCGCGGCGCGGCGCGACGTGATCGCCGCGCGGCTCGCCCTGGCCGCCGAGATCGGCACCCGCCCCGAGAGCCTGCGCGACGCGCCCCTGGCGTCTCGGGAGCTGCCCCGGAACGACAAGGCCGAGCGGGCCCAGCCGCGCGCCCTGGACGCCTGGCTTGCCGATCTCGACGCGCGGCGCTTCGATCTGCGCGCGGCCGAGCGCGCCCAGGCCGCGGCCGCCATTCTTCGCGAGGCGGCGCAGGAAAACCTCCGCCACGAGGTGGACCTCTCGCTCAACGCCTCCTACAGCGTGCTCCACGAGAGCTTCGATCAGCGGGCGTGGGACCTGGAGGCGCACTTCGACGCCTGGGGCGGCGATCTCACCGGCCCGAGCTACGGCTTTCGCCTCACCTGGAGAGTGCCGCTGCGCAACCGGGCGGCTCGCGGCCAGCTGACCCAGGCGGAGTCGTCGCTGGCCCGCAGCCGCATCGCGCGCGACGATCTCGAGCGCGGCATCCGCCTGCGCGTCGGCGCCGCCCATCGCGCCTTGGCCGAGGCCCGGGCCGAGCTGCGCGACGTGGGCCTCACCGTGAAGGCCCAGGCCGAGGTGCTCGAGACCAGCCGCAACCTCTACGGCGCCGGCGACCTCACGCTGCTCGACATCCTGCTCACCGAGGAGCAGCTGATCTCGGCCAGGCTCGCCGAGGTGGCGGCGGCCGAGCGGGTAGCTCAGCTCGAGGCGCAGCTGCGCTTTGAGGCCGGCGAGCTGTTCACCGCGCGGTTAGGCGACGAGGACAGCGCGCTGCTGTCGTGGAATCTCAGCGCCTTAGGCCCTCGGCCTGACGAGTCCACCGACCGCGGGGACGGCTAGCAGATGCTCGGCTCCCAGGACCTCATGCGCAAGGCCGAGCTCGACCGGATGTCTTCTCCGGAGCAGCTCGACCTGGCGCTCCGCGTCACCTCCCCCGCCGGCTGGACGGCTCTGCTGGCGATCCTCGCGGGCATGGTCGCGGTGGTTTTATGGGGCATCTTCGGCACCCTGCCGGTTGAGGTCGACGGCACGGGCATGCTGCTCAAGGGCGACAGCGTCGGCACCGTGCAGGCGCCGGTGGCCGGGCGCGTGGTCGAAATCCTGGTGCGCGAGGGCGACACGATCGCCGCCGGTCAGGAGGTTGCGCGGCTGGAGCTGACCGAGCTGGAGAACGAGGTGAGCGCCAGCCGAGACCGCATCCGCGACCTGCGCGATCAGCGCAACCGCCTGCAGCAGAGCCAGGCCCAGACCCGCCGCGGCTACCAAACCCAGCTCGCCGGCCTGCGCGAGCGTCTCAAGTCGAAGAGAGAGCTGCAGGAGCGAGGCTTCGCCCGCCGCCAGGACGTTCTGGCCATCGAGGGCGAGATCGCCCAGGTGCGCGGCCAGATGCTGCAGCTCGACACCGGCGTCGAGGATTTCGACGGCCGAATCCGCGAAGAGGAGCGCGCCCTCGAGACCCTCGAGAAGAACCGCGACGGCTCCTCGCTGCTGGTCGCCACCCAGGGCGGCCGGGTGGCCGGTGTTTTGACCACCGTCGGCAGCATGGTGGGAGCCGGCGGCCGGATCATCAATCTCGAGGCCGCGGGCGAGCCGTTCCGGCTGATTCTTTACGTCAAGCTGGCGGAGGGGCAGAAGGTCAAGGCGGAGATGCAGGCGCGCATCGCGCCCACCACCGTCAAGCCTCAGGAGTACGGCTACATCAAGGGCGAGGTGCGCAGCGTCTCGACCCAGCCGGTCACCCCGGAGCAGGTGCGCAGCACCTTTGAGAACGACAAGCTGGTGGAGCAATTCATCGAGGGCACGCCGTTCGAAGTGGTGATCGACCCGGATCCCGACGGCGACCGCGTGTTCGAGTGGACCAATCCTCGCGGGGAGAGCCTCGAGATCGACAGCAACACGCCGTGCACCGCCCGCATTACCGTCGCGACGCGGGCGCCCATCGAGCTGTTGATCCCCTTCCTGCTCGATAAGGTCGGGGTGTCCTGAGCGCATGGAGCCCGTGATTCAAGGGGCGGGAGGCGCGGCGGCGGCCGGCGCCGCGGCCGCCGCGGAGGATCCAAAGCCGCCCAATCGCTACGTCAAGCTGCCGACCCTGATCCAGATGGAAAACGTCGAGTGCGGCGCGGCCGCCCTCGGCATCGTGCTGCGCTATTTCGGCAAGATCGTGCCCCTCGAAGAGCTGCGCCGGGAGTGCGGCGTGTCGCGCGACGGCTCGAAGGCTCTTCACGTGGTGGAGGCGGGCAGAGCCTACGGCCTCGAGGCCTCGGGGCGGAAGTACTCCAAGATCAAGAGCCTCTTCGATCTCGACTACCCGGCCATCCTGTTTTGGAATCGCAATCACTACGTGGTCTTAGGCGGCTTTAAAAAGGGCAAGGCCTACATCAGCGACCCGGCCCGCGGGCCGCGCACGGTGCCCCTCGACGAATTCGATCTCGCCTATTCGGGCGTCGTCCTGACTTTTAAACCCGGCGAGAACTTCGAGCCAGGCGGCGAGAAGCGAAATATTTGGGCCGCGATCTGGCGACGCATTCAGTCCTCCAAGATCCCCCTCGCCTTCATCGTGCTGTGCGGGCTGGCGCTGGTGCTGCCGGGGCTCCTGGCGCCCACCTTCTCCAAGATCTTCGTCGATGAATTCCTGATCGCCGACCGCGAGCGCATCGTCAACCCGCTGCTCATCGCCATGTCGGTGACGGTTTTCATCAGCATGCTTCTCACCTACATGCAGGAGCGCGCGCTGATCAAGCTCGAAACGCGCCTCGCCCTCGGCACTTCGGCCGCCTTTTTCACCCACATCCTGAAGCTGCCGATCGCCTATTTCGCCCAGCGCGGCGCCGGCGAGATCGCGGAGCGGGTGCTGGTGAACGACAAGGTCGCCAAGACCATCACCGGACGCCTGGCGACCACCGCCATCGACTGCGTGACGATGGTCTTTTACCTGGCGCTGATGCTGCTCTATTCCGCGTCGCTCACCGTGTACGTGCTCGCGCTCTCGGCCATCAACGTCGCCGCGCTGCTCTTCGCGGGCCGGGCGCGCAAGGACGCCAGCCAGCGCCTTCTCGCCGACCGCGGCAAGCTCAGCTCCACGGCGTCTTACGGTCTCGGCATGGTCGAGACCCTCAAGGCCACCGGCAACGAGCTGGAGTTTTTCTCGCGCTGGGCGGGCTATCAGTCGAAGACCCTGCGCAGCGAACAGGAGCTGCAGCGTCTCGGCGACTGGACCTCCATCGTGCCGCCCCTGGTGACCGCCCTCACCACCGCCACCGTCTTTTTCGTCGGCGGCTCCAAAGTGATGAACGGCGAGCTGACGGTGGGTCTGCTGGTCGCCTACCAGCTTCTGGCCAGCAATTTCGCCCGCCCGCTCACCAGCCTGGTTTCCTTCGGCTCGGCCATCCAGGAGCTGGAGGCCGATATGAACCGCATTGACGACGTGCTCGGCTATGCGCCGGATCCGGCCCTCGAGCCGTCAACGGATCAGCGGACGCAGACCGCGATCGGCGCCAAGCTGCGCGGCAAGGTCGAGATGAAGGGCATCACCTTCGGCTACAGCCACCTCGATCCGCCGCTGATCCGCGGCTTCTCCCTCACCGTGCTGCCCGGCCAGCGCGTCGCCCTGGTGGGGGGCAGCGGCAGCGGCAAGTCGACCGTCGCCAAGATGATCGGCGGCCTGCTCAATCCCCAGGAGGGCGAGATCCTCTTCGACGACGTGCCCCGCGACGCCATTCCGCGACGCGTGATCACCAACAGCCTGGCGGTGGTCGACCAGGAGGTGATGATGTTCGAGGGCACGATCCGCGAGAACCTCTCCATGTGGGACGCGACCGTTCCCGGCCACCAGCTCAATCGAGCGGTGGACGACGCCGAGCTGCGGGAGATGATCTCAGGCCGGGAGGGCAAGCTCGACGCCGAGGTCGAGGAGGGCGGCGGCAACTTCAGCGGCGGCCAGCGCCAGCGCCTGGAGATCGCCCGCTCGCTGATCGGCGATCCGACGATCCTGGTGCTCGACGAAGCGACCAGCGCCCTTGACCCGATCACCGAGGTCAAGATCGACGACGCTCTTCGCCAGCGCGGCTGCACCTGCATCATCGTCGCCCACAGGCTTTCGACCATCCGCGACTGCGACCTCATCGTGGTGATGGACCGCGGCCAGCGCATGGAGTCCGGCACCCACGAGGAGCTGATGGACAAGAAGGGTCTCTATTTCCGGCTCATGCAGGCGGAGGGCTAAGAGGGTGCAGGGCCCCACCGTCGCCCTCCAGATGGCCTTCCTGGTGGTCGAGGCCACGCCCGACGAGGCGTGGGTCGGCCGCCGGATCCCGGTGATGACGCCGATCGCGATCGGCCGGGGCAGCGGCTCGGACATCAGGATTCAGGACCCCTCCCTGTCGCGTCGACACGCGCTGATCACGATACAGGAGGACGGCACGCTGCTGGTGGAAGACCAGGGCAGCGTCAACGGTCTCCTGGTCAGCGGCAGATCCCTCAAGAAAGCCGAGCTTCAGTCGGGTCAGCAGTTCAGCATCGGGCGCACGGCCTTCCGCTTTCAGAATCGATCGAGCGGGCCCGCGGAGCCCGAGCAGGAGGCGCCCGCGCGGCGCGCCCCCGAGGGCACCCGCCGGATCCACGATATCGACGCTCTGATCGCCAACATCTCAGATCCCTTCGAGGATCAGGGACGGCGCTACGCGCTCAAGGCCAGCGAGCCCATGGAGCTGGTCGACCCCGACGTCTCGTGGTGGGTGGCCGAGGGGCACGTCGACCTCTTCGCCGTCGCCCTCGAGAACGGCGAGCCCGTCGGGCGGCGCGACTTCGTGGCGTCGGTCCACCAGGGCCAGGTCTTCTTCTGCCCGGACCCGCTCGACTACGGAACGGACGAAGAGCGCGTTTTTGTGGCCGTGGGCAAGGGCGCCGTGGTGCGCGAGGTCGGCATCAACCAGCTACAGCTGCTCACCCGCCGGCATCGCGACCGCATCGCCCGCGGGCTCGAGGCGTGGATCGAGGCTTTGGGCGCCGCCCTGCGAGACGAGCGCGGGCCCGAGGAGCGCAGCCTGATCCAGCCGTCCGGCGAGCCGCAGGCGGTCGCCGGCATCGTCGGCAGTCAGCGGGTGGTGTGGCTCGAGGCCGGCTGTCCGTTCTTCTTTCGCGAGACCTCCTACCAGCCCGCGGTGCCGCTCTTCCCCATGGGCCCTGAGGACTGGCTCGATCTCGAGGTCTCCGATCTCGCGGCCTCGGGCGGCGGCAGGTCGGAGGCGGGGCGCGCTCAGGTGCGCGCCTACTCCACCGCCGAGGCCCTGTCGGGTCAGGATCCCTGGCTGGCCCTGGAGCTCTACCACCGCGCGTTCACCGAGTGCTTCCTGCTGCAGCTCAAGATGGGGCGCCTCGACGACGCGGTGCGCCTGCGCCAGCGCGCCCGCGAGTCCAAGCGCGCCGGCGAAGCCGCGATGGGCGCCATCCGCTCGGTGATGGGCGGCACCAAAAAGTACCGCCCCGGCGCCAACGAAGACGCTCCCATCGAGCCGCTGCTCGAGGCCTGCCGCCTGCTCGGCGAACGCCAGGGTTTTGGCGTCCGTCCCCACCCCTACAACAATCGCGACCAGGCCTTTGACGACGCCCTCGCCGACCTCGCCATCGCGTCGGGCTTTCGAGTGCGGCAAATTCGGCTTGAGGACGGCTGGTGGAATACCGAGATCGGCGACTTCATCGCGCCCCGCGACGGCGGCAGGTCGGTGGTGGTCATGCTCCAGGGCCAGGTCTCGATGTGGACGCGCTCCAGGGTGAGCTACACCTGCGTTGATCCGGTGACCGGCGAATCTTGTCCCGTGGACCGCGACGTCGCGCGCGAGCTGACCGGCTTCGCTCACGTGCTCTACAGGCCCTTCCCGCGTACCTCGCCGACCATCCGAGGCAAGGAGCTGCTCAAATTCGCCGTCCGCGGCCTCGGCCCCGAGATGATCGCGGTGCTGGCGATGGGTATCGGCCTGGGCCTTCTCTCGATGGCCATGCCGTTTATCACCGGCAAGATCTACGACTCCGCTCTGCTGCAGTCAGAGCGCACGATGCTGCTGCACTTGAGCCTCGGTCTGGTGCTGACAGCGCTCGGCACCACGGCGTTCCAGATCACCCAGAAACTCGCCGTCCTGCGTCTTCAGGGCCGCGCCGACTACGCCGCCCAGGCGGCGGTATGGGACCGCATCCTCGATCTGCCCGTGCGCTTTTTTCGCGACTATACGGCCGGCGATCTGGCCGACCGCGCGGCCGGCGTCTCCAAGATCCGGGGCCTGATGTCGAGAATCGGCGTGGCGGCGATTCTGGGCTCGGTGGCCTCGCTGTTCAACGCCGGGCAGATGGCGACCTACAGCCTCCCCCTTGCCGCTACGGCGATCCTCCTCTCGGTGACCTACGTGGCGGCGACCATGACGGCCAACATCCTGCGCGTCCGCCTGCAGCGCGACGAGCTGAGGCTCCAGGGCGGCATTCAGGGTCTGGTGGTGCAGCTGATCGGCGGCGTCGCCAAGCTGCGGGTGAGCGGCGCCGAGACCCACGCCTTCAGGGTGTGGGCCGACCGGTTTTCCGCCCAGCGCCGCATCAGCTTCCGCTCCGGCCACATCGGCAACTTTGTGTCGGTCATGAACGCCGGCTACATGACGCTGGCGACTCTGATCCTCTTCTGGATGCTGGCCGGCCTGAAAAGCGGCGCCGAGGAGAAAGGCGTGCCCTTCGACCTTTCGACCGGCGACTTTCTCGCCTTCATGGCGGCGTTCGGGATTTTCTCCTCGGCGCTTCAGGCGCTGGGCGCGGCGTCGGTGGATCTGCTCGCCGTGGTGCCGATCTTCGAGCGCCTGAAGCCGATCATGGAGGTGGAGGCGGAGGCCATCGACGGCAAGGTCTCCCCGGGCGCGCTGCGCGGCGAAATCGAGATTTCGAAGCTCTACTTTCGCTACGACCCCAGCGGACCGCCGATTCTCGAGGACGTGTCGCTCAAGATTGCCCCGGGCACCAGCGCGGCCATCGTCGGCGGCTCGGGCTCGGGCAAGTCGACCCTGCTGCGCCTGCTTCTCGGCTTCGAGCAGCCCGAGCGGGGCCTCATCACCTTTGACGGTCAGGATCTCGCGACCCTGGACATGCGCCTCCTGCGTCAGCAGCTGGGCGTGGTGCTGCAGGACAGCCGCATTCTGCCGGCGGACATTTTCCGCAACATCGTGGGCGCCAGCTCGCGCACCGAGGAAGAGGCCTGGGCGGCGGCGGCGAAGGCCGGGCTCGATCGCGATATCCGGCGCATGCCGATGCACATGCACACCGTGATCAGCGAAGGGGGCGGGGGTCTCTCAGGCGGTCAGAAACAGCGCCTGATGATCGCCCGGGCGCTGGTCAACAAGCCGAAGATCCTCTTCTTCGACGAGGCGACCTCGGCCCTCGATAACGAGACTCAGCTGACGGTGCAGAAGAGCCTCGACGCCCTGGACGCCACCCGCATCGTGATCGCCCACCGCCTCTCAACGATCCGCAACGTCGACCGGATCTTCTATCTCCATCGCGGCAAGATCGTGGAGCAGGGCAGCTATGAGGAGCTGATCGCCCGCGGCGGCTATTTCGCCGAAATGGCGGCGCGTCAGACCCTCGAATGATCGAAGCGCGCGCGGGCCGCCCGCGATCCTCAGGAGCCTCCCGGCTTGGCGATCTCGCTCAGCAGGCTAACCACGAAGCCGGCGGGCCCGAACTGCACCGTGTCCTCAAGATCCAGGGTGTGGCTGGTAATGCGCTCGTCGTTCACGAAGGTGCCGTTGGAGGACTCGAGGTCCGTGAGAACGAAATCTCCCGCCTCGTTCTGCTGAATGCGCGCGTGCTGGCGCGAGATCGCCGCGTCCTCGATGACGATCTGGTTGCCGGCGGTCCGGTGGCGGCCCACCATCATGTGCGGCTCGAGAATGTAGTAAACGTCGTCGCCGTCCGTGGAGACCAGGCAGATCACGCGATTGTGGGTCGTGGGCAGCTCCGGAATCAGGTGCGCTCTCGAGATCGCCATGGTGGCGCCGAGCAAACGGTAGCGGCTGGTGGTGGTCGGCCGGGGCGTGCTGTCGTCGGGCTCGTCGCCGCCGCGATCCTCGTGCTGGGGGGCCTTGGCGGCGTCGGGAACCGAGCCGACGGGGAACGGTCTCGAGGCTCCGGACACTGCGGAAATAGATCGGTTGCCCGGGGCTGCCAGGGCCGCCGGCGCATCGCTCTCGGGCGCTTGGGCCTCAGAGCCGCCGCGCGACCCGACCGAGTCGAAGGATTGAGACGACCAGCCCGAGGAATCGCCCCAGGCCGGCCGCGCCTCCGGGCCGTCGGCGCCCGAAGCGATCGGGACCTCCCGGGGAGGCGCCGGCGCCGCGTTGGCAGGCCCAGCGGAATCCGGGGGCGAGTCCGGGAGAGCGGGCAGCGGCGGCGGCACCTCGGCGGACCTCTCCTCCACCCGCGCGTCGACCGGAGGGTCCGGGAGACCGCTCGCCACCGGCTCGGGTGCCTCCTCATCGTCGTCCGCGGCACCCGGCCTCTCCGGGTCCGCCGACGCGCCGCCGTCAGCGCTCTCCGCTTCTGGAGCCGGGCCCTCAGAGTTCGCCGACTCGGCCTCGCCTACTTCAGAGGTTTCTCGGGCCTCGGGAGCTTTCAGGCTCTCGGAAGCTTCCAGGCTTTCGGAGACTTCAGGGCTCTCGGACGCTTCCGGACTGTCGGTCTCCGAGTCGGGGGATTTCTCCGTCGGCGAGGCGCCGCCCAGAGCCTTCAGCTCATCGACCTGCTCGGAGAGCGCCGCAACCTCCTTCTCCGCCGCCGCCGCGCGGTCGCGAGCCGCCTTCAGGCGAGCCTGTGCCTCCGGATCGCCGGAGAATTCCCCGATTCGAGAGCGCAGCTCGAGGACGTCACGAACCTTGAGCGCCTCCGAGAGAGCCTCCTTTCCCGAAGCAAGGCGCTCCTCGAGCTTTCCTCGCAGCCCGTCGACCTCCCTGCGCAGCGGCTCGAGCTCCTCATCGAGCGCCCGGCGCCGCGCGAGGTAGTCGCCGCGCACGGTGGCCAGCACCTCCTCGGAGGTCTCGCCACGCAGGTCCTCGAGCTTGGCGAGCCACTGCCCGAGCTTCTCTCGCTCCGCCTCGAGCTCCTCGAGACGCGCGAAGCGTCCCAGATCGGGCGCGTTTGCTGTGTCGTCGTCGTGTTCCGGATCCTGCGTCATCGACCCATCCTCGAATTCGTGCCCGCGCTGAAGAGCCATGGGCGAATCGCCTCCCTCAGAAAGGGAGCGATCCTGCGGGCCCCGTTGAGAAGTGACTCATACCTCTAGGATTATAAATGGACCTACACACTTCGAGAGTTCACCCGCGGTTTTCAATTTCACTCCGGACCTTCCGGCGCGCGTGCGTCCAAAGAGCCTTGAGCCGCTCCACCGCTGCGCTCGCGTGCGCTATCGCGCTTCTCGGGGTCCTCACGCCCGCGTCGAGCGCTGCTCAAGAGTCCGGGATCCTCGTTCTGGGCGGCGACGGCCAGCGAGGCGCGGTCGGCGATCTGCTCGGGCGATCCTTCCGGGTTCGAGCCGTCAACGCCGCGGGCTCGCCCGTGGCGGGGGCCACCGTTCAGTGGAACGTGGTCTTCGGAGACGCTGAGCTCCTCTCGGGAGGCGTCACCGTCAGCGACGCCAACGGCGAGGCCCGCAACCGTCTGCGCCTGGGCGCCCGCACCGGCCTCGTCCAGGTGGCGGTGCGAGCCGCGGGCGCTGACAGCTCCGAGATCCTGACCGCGCGAGTCGACTCAGAGGCCGACC
>JBCCLG010000046.1:0-14461 GCA_039027015.1 Acidobacteriota bacterium
GCAGAAGAGGCCTCAGGGTGATCGGGCCTGCAGGGGGGCGCCCGGGCCTTCTGCGCGGGCTGGTGCGCATCGCGGTGCCCCTTGTCATGATCGAGGGCGTTCGCGTGCCGCTTCTTCTCGCCTTCATTCCCGCCGGCCCCATCGGGGGGCTCTCAGGCTTTCACATCGTGCTCTACCAGGTGCTGACGGTCGTCACGCCGGCTTTGGTGGCCACCGCCCACTGGACCGAGCGACCGTCCAACGGCTTCGCCGCGCCCTGGGACCTCATCAGCGGCACCCGCGTGGTCTTCGAGCCCGTCGCGAGCTCCCGGCGTCCGGTGGCGGCCCTTGGCCGGGCCGAGTCCTCCAGGCCCGAGGGCCCCCTCGCCGAGTCGCTGGGGCCCTTCCGCGTCGACCGCGTGCTCGAGAAGGGCGAGTGGCTCGCCGCCACCGACCCCGTGCTGCGCCGCTCCGTGTGGCTCCTGCGACGCCGCGGCGAAGGGCCGAGCGAGGCGAGGCGCGAGCTGCCGCGACCGGGCCGGCCGCGCTGGCTGCAGGCGGTGGGCCGCGGCGAGGAGGTGTGGGACGCCTTTGAGGCCAGCGCCGGAGCGCCGCTGCACCTGCTGGCGGCGGAGCGCGGGCCGGTGCCCTGGGGGGAGCTGCGCCAGTGGCTGCACGACCTGGCCAGCGAGATCCGGAGCGGAGCTCGCGAGGGAACCCTGCCAGAACGCGCCGGTCTCGACGGCGTGTGGCTGAGCGCCGAAGGGCGCGCCCAGCTGCTCGATCGGCCGTGGCCCGAGGGACGCTCCCAGGCGGGCGCGGGCGAGTCGCTGGGAGACTTGGCGGGACAGCAGAGGTTTCTTTCCCGGGTCGCGGATCTCGCGGAGAGCGCGGGCCTGCCGCTTCACGCGCGCCCCGTGCTCCAAAGCCTCGCCGACGGCCGGTTCGAGAAGCTCAGTTTTTTGGTCGGCACGCTGCAGAGCCTGCTGGAGCGGCCGGCCCGCCTGACGCCCGGGCTGCGCGCGGCGGCCCTTTTCATGCTGCCGTGCTACGCCTTCATCATGACGATGCTCGGCTCCCACCAGGACGCCGAGGGGCTCGAGCTGCTGGTGGCGCCTTTTTTCGGCTCGCGTCTATTCTGCGTGCTGCTGATCATTCTCGCCGGCTGCGCCCTAGGGCAGCTGGGCGCGCTGCCCTTCGCCACCACCAACGGCCACGCCCTCTTCCGCCTGGCGGCCGTCGACGCCGCCGGCCGCCAGGCGAGCCGGCGGCGGCTGCTGGCGCGCTGGTCGGCCTCGTGGGTTCCCCTGTTTGGGGCCCTTCTCGCCGTGGCCCTATGGCAGGGCGATCTCGCCTCGACCCTGGCGCGCGTGCCGGTGGTCCTGTGGCTGCTCGGCGCGGGCCTGGCGGCGCTCTCGCCCCATCGAGGCTGGCACGACCGAATCGCCGGCACTTACGTCGTGCGGCAGTGAGTTAGCCAACCGATCGCGGGTCGGCGCCGCCGACCCTTCTCAGATAATCGCAGCGACCCGCGGCGCCTCGGCGCCGCGCGGGGAATCCCTATGCCCAAAGAACCTCTCCTCACGCCCTCAAAACGCCATCACGACCTCGACGCCTTGAGGGCCTTCGCCATGCTTCTCGGCATCGCCCTTCACGCCGCCCTGGCCTTCGTGCCCCTGATGCCCTGGCCCGTGCAGGACAGCCAGCAAAACGAGCTCTTCGGCCTTCTCGCCGGCATCATCCACGGATTCCGCATGCCCGTTTTCTTCGTCATGAGCGGCTTCTTCACCGCCATGCTGTGGCGCGGTCGAGGGCTTCGGGGACTGCTCGCGCACCGCGCGCAGCGCATCGCCCTACCCCTTCTCCTGAGCCTTGTGACCGTGGTGCCCGCCGTCGAGTGGGCGTCGGCGCGGGCTCTCGAGAAAGCCCATGGGGAAGGCCGGATCCACGCGGACCTCGCGGCCGAGGGCAGCGCGGAAAGCTCCGCGAGCGAGGAGGAGACGAGCGAGACCCCAAGCGCCCCTGCCGATCTCCACGAGGCCGTTTTTCGAGGCGACCTCGAGGCGGTCCGCCGAATGCTCGAGGCGGGCTCATCGCCCGACGCGCTCAACTTCATGGGCTCAACGCCGCTGATCGTGGCGGCGGCCGAGGGTCGCGTCGAGGCCGCGAAGCTGCTGATCGAAGCCGGCGCCGCGGTCAACCTGCAGAGCGGCGACGGCTCGAGCGCGCTGCACACGGCGGCCTTTTTCGGGCGCTCCCGCGTCGCGCGGCTTCTCGTCGAGGCGGGGGCCGACTCCACCCTCAAGAACGCCTACGGCCAGAGACCGGCCCAGACCCTCGAAGCCGATTGGCAGACCACCGCGGCCATCGCCGCCATGGTGGGCCTCACCGTCGATCGCGAAGAAGTCGAGACCGGAAGGCGGGAGATCTCGGACATGCTGCGACGGCAGCCCGCGGACGAATCGGCCGGGGGCGCGTCGGCCGAGCCGGCCGCAGGGCTCTCGCTCGGCCGCCTGATGCTCGAGCCGTTCTTTCACCACCTGTGGTTTCTCTACTTTCTGTGCTGGCTGGTGCCGGCCTTCGCCCTCTGCGCGGCGCTCGCCGAGGGACTTTTGGGACAGGGGCGGCTTCGCGACTCCAGATTCGCCGGGTGGATCCTCTCGCCCTGGCGCGTCCTGTGGCTGCTGCCGCTCACCGCCCTGCCCCAGGCCTTCATGGGCCGGATCGCGCCGGTTTTCGGCGCGGACACCTCGGCGGGACTCCTGCCCATGCCCCACGTCTTGGCCTATTACGCCGTCTTCTTCTTTTTCGGCGCCGCGTACTTTGAGGCCGACGACCGGGAGGGTCGGGTGGGCCGCGGCTGGAAGCTCGTTCTTCCCCTGGCGGCCCTCGTCCTGCTGCCCGGCGGCCTGGCCTTGATGTCGCCCGGCGTCCGGGGGGCCGGGCTTCTGAGCCTCGCTCTCTCGAGCCTGGTGCAGGTCGCCTACACCTGGGCGATGATTTTCGGGCTGATCGGCCTCTTCCGCCGATTCTTGAGCGCCGAAAGGCCGTGGATCCGCTACCTCTCGGACGCCTCCTATTGGCTGTATCTGATGCACCTACCCCTGGTGATCGAGGTGCAGGCGCTGGCGCGCACCGCGCCGTGGCCGGCTGCGGTCAAATTCGTCGGCATCTGCCTCGGGGTGACCGCGCTGCTGCTCGCCGTCTATCAGGGGGCCGTGCGCACCACCTGGCTCGGCCGGCTGCTAAACGGGCCCAGGCCGCGCCCGGCGTAGCGAGGAGGGCTCTCGCGACCGCGCGGCGCCGTTGGAACCCGCTCCGCTCCATGGGATATCCTCCGCCCGGCCTCGCCGAGGCGCCGCTGCGGCTCCCACGACGCGCCGGCGCCGCGCCCGACTTTCCCCCCCTCCCGGACTGAAAACCTATGACCCTTTCCGAGAACTCCGGCAACGGCGGGCACAGCCTGTCGGTCATCGTGCCGGTCTACAACGAGCGCTATCTGGTTCCCGAGCTGCTGCGCCGCATTCGCGCCGTGACCATCCCGGGGATCGACCGCGTCGAGATCATCGTGATCGACGACGCCTCCAAGGACGGAACCTCCAAGGTGCTCGACGACCTGGCGGACGGCAGCTTCACCCTGCTGCGCCACGAGGTCAACCAGGGTAAAGGCGCGGCGCTTCGCACCGGCATCGCCGAGGCCTCCGGCGATTTCGTGATCTTCCAGGACGCGGACCTCGAGTACGACCCGCAGGACTACCACCAGATGATCCGCCCTTTTCTGGAGGACGGCGCGGACGTGGTCTACGGCTCGCGCTTTCTGGTGGGGGGCCGGCGCCGCGTCCTCTATTTCCGCCACTCCCTGGGCAACCGCCTGATCACCCTGCTCAGCAACCTGTTCACGGATCTCGGCCTGACCGACGTCGAGACCTGCTACAAGGCTTTTCGCACCCCGCTCCTGAAGTCCCTGCCGCTGCGCTCGAACGATTTCGCCATCGAGCCCGAGATCACGGCGAAGATCTCCAAGAGGCGCTTTCGGGTCTTCGAGGTTCCCATCAGCTACATGGGTCGCACCTACCAGGAAGGCAAAAAGATCGGCTGGCGCGACGGTATCAAGGCCCTCAAGGCCATCGCGCGCTTCTGGCTGCAGGACGATATTTACTCCGCGGACGCCTACGGCTCGCACATCCTCACTTCGCTCGAGAAAACCCGGCGCTTCAACCGCTGGATGGCCGAGGCCATCGGCGCGCGGGTGGGCTCAGCGCCGAACGTTCTCGAGATCGGCGCGGGCATCGGCAACATCACCAAATGGCTGATTCCCCGCCAGCGCTACCTGGCGAGCGACATCAACCCGAACTACCTGCACTACCTGACCAATTTCGGCTTCGGTAAGCCGTACCTCGAGGTGCAGCGCATCGACCTCGACAAGGCCGAGGATTTCTCCGGGATCGAGCGGAGCTTCGACGCGGCGGTCTGCCTCAATGTTTTAGAGCACGTTTCGGACCCCGACGCCTCCTTGAGCAATATCTTCAGCGCCCTCAAGCCGGGCGGCGTGGCGGTGATCTACGTGCCTCAGGATCCCAAGCTCTACTCGCCGATGGACGAAGTGCTGGGCCACAGGGTCCGCTACACGCGCAAGAGCCTGCGCCAGGAGATGGAGCGGGCCGGCTTCAGGGTCGAGTCCCTCGAAGACTTCAACCGGGTTTCGCGCTTCGGCTGGTGGTGGAACTGCACCACTCGGGGGCGCGTCACCTTCGGCAAGCTGCAGCTCAAGATCTTCGATCTGCTGGTGCCTCTCTTCAAGCGCATCGACCGCTTCCTGCCGTGGCGGGGCCTGGGGCTCATAGTGGTCGGCAGGCGTCCCGAGGGCGCCGGGGCCGATCCGGCCGCATGACCGGCCTGGACCGGGCCCGCCCGCGGGGCGCTTTCGAGGGCAAAGGCCGCCCGCTCCCGCGGTGGCCCTGGCTGGTGGTGACGGCGCTCCTTCTCGGCGGCGCCTACGGCTGGATCTCCGTGGAGCTGGGTCAGGACGCCAATTGGGACCTCCTGAACTATCACTTCTATAACCCCTGGGCGTTCCTGCACGACCGGCTCGACCAGGACATCGCCCCGGCGCAGCTTCAGACCTATCTCAACCCGCTCCTCGACCTTCCGGCCTACTGGCTGATGCACAGCGCGCCGCCGCGCGCGGTGGGCGCGGCGCTCGGGGCGCTCCACGGCCTCAACGCCTGGCTCCTCGGCTGGATAGCCTGGGCCTTTTTTCGCTCCGAGCCCCGGGCGGTGCGCGCGGCGGCGAGCGTCGCCTGCGCCGGCTTCGGCTCGCTGGGTCTCGAGGCGGTCAACCTGATCGGCAGGACGACCAACGACAACTTGGTCAGCCTCTTCGGCCTGACGGCTCTTTTGATTCTGATCAGCGATCCAGGCGGCCAGCCGCACGCCTGGCGCTGGGCCGCTGCGGGCCTCATTCTGGGCGCCGGCACGGGTCTCAAGCTCACCCTCGCCATTCACGCCGTGGCCTTTGGCCTGCTGGCCGCCCTCGCTGCGGGACCCTTGGCCGAGCGGCTCCGGCGCGTCGCTCTCGCCGGCCTCTCGGGGCTGGTCGGCGTGCTGGCGACCTCCGGGTTCTGGCTTCTCACGATGCAGGAGAAGTTCGGCAACCCCTTCTACCCGTTCTGGAACGGCGTTTTCAGCTCGCCCTACTTCGGGCCCTACTCGGCCAACTTTTACCACTACATCCCCGGGCCCAAGGACGGCTGGCTCGGCGCCCTCCTCTTCCCCGCTCATTTCGCCCTCGAGCCCGAGCTGATTCACGCTCCGGGCCACGACTTCCGCTTCGCGGCCTGCCTGCTCGTGACCGCTTTGGCGCTCGCCGCGGGCCTGATCCGGCGGCGCCTGCCGGACTGGCGCCTGGGGGCGCTCGTCGTCTTCATGGGGGTCTCCTATGTTCTGTGGGTCCAGCTCTTTCACTACAGCCGCATGCTGCTGGTGGTCGAGATGCTGGCGGGCCTCTATCTCCTGGCCCTTGCCTCGAGGCTGCTCGGTGGAGGCTGGAGGAGCCTGGTTCCGGGCGCTCTGCTGCTGCTTCTTCTCATGCTCGTTCAGGACCCCAAACCCAAGGGGCGCCTGATCTGGGCGGAGGACTTCTTCGGCGTCGAGGTTCCGGCGCGGCTGCCGGAGAACCTCATCGTCCTGCTCACCGACGGCAGACCCCTCGGCTATATCCCCCCGCACTTTCCGCACTCCGTGCGCTGGATTCATCTTGAGGGCAGCCTGGCTCGGCACACCAAGAACACAGAATACGAGCGCTGGATCGAGCGCGAGCTGCGCGAGCACACGGGCGCTTTCATGGCCCTCGTCCAGGTGCGCCCGGGCCGCCAGGGCGTTCGCAGGCTGCCCTTTGGCATGCGGGTCGACACCTCGCGGTGCCTCTCGGTCAACGCCAGGCTCTATCGCGACACCTGGCTCTGCGCGGCCTTTCGGAAAGGCGAGAAGCCCGCCCCCCTGCCCTCCGGGGGGCCCTCCGAGTGGTCTTCAGGCCAGGTGCTCTTTTCGGACGGCTTCGAGGGCGGAACCGCCGAGGCCTGGAGCGCGGTCGAGGGCGAGGAGCCCCAGCCCCCGACGCGCGAACGGCCCGGGAGCTAGCCCGGCGACGCCAGGAGGTGCCGCAGCGCCCCCGGCAGATCCGGATAGGCGAACTCGAAGCCCTCCTCGCGGAGCCGGCGGGAGACGCAGTAGCGGCCGAGCAGCACCAGCTCCGGGTCGGTGCGCAGCACGAGCCGCGCTCCGAGCCGAATCAGCGGCGCCGGCGCCGGCAGCCCGAGCGACATTCCGATCGCCCGCCGCGGCCTGATGCGCTGCTCATAGCGCGTGTCCTCCACCGGTTGGGGCCGCAGAAAATGCGAGCGGCCCGCACTCATGAAATACGCCGGCCGGGGGCGCACATTCGGCGATTCCGCCGGATGGGTCCCGAGGAGTTCCTCGCGCTCACGGGCAGCGAGAAAACCGCCGCTGCGGGCCCGCGAACCCGGCGCGTCACTGGCAGCGCGGCTCCAGATTCGATAGCCTTTCGGAGCAGGCCTCTCCGAGACTCTCGCCGGACTCTCCAGTCTCCCGATTTTCCAGTTTCTTCGCCGGGACCGCAGCCCGAGCCCTTCGGCGTCGGGTTCTCACAAGGACAAAACTCAGGCACACCGGGAGAAGCCTGCCCGAGCGTGTCGCCACTGAACGTCCTCCAACCGTCTCCTCCGGGGGGCAAGATACGCCCATCCAAGGCGAGCTCTAAGCGCGCCTGGGTTTTGATCTTCGTCCACCTGCTGATCGCCGCCCACATCACCCACTGGCTGGTGACGGGCCGCACCGTGACGCCGGTGGAACCCTCCGAAGCCATGGCGTATTCGCGCGAGGGCATCGTCAACGCGGGTCTGATTTTCTTCGTGGTCGCCGGGCTCCTGACGGCGATTTTCGGGCGCTTCATTTGCGGCTGGGCCTGCCACCTGGTGGTCCTGCAGGACATGGCGTACGTCTTCCTCTCGAGGATCGGCGTCAAGCCCAAGCCTCTGCGCTCGCGCCTCCTGATGGTCGTGCCGACGATCGCCTTCCTCTGGGTCTTCATCCTGCCCGCCGCGCTGCGCCTGTGGCGCGAGAAGTCTCTCGGGCCCAGGCACTATGAGCTGACCACCGACCAGTTCTGGCAGACCTTCCCGGGCTGGTTCGTCGGCGGCATGACTTTCTTCGTGTGCGGCTTCGTGGTGGTCTATTTCCTGGGCGCCAAAGGGTTTTGCACCTACGCCTGCCCGTACGGCGCGCTCTTTGGCGCCGCCGAGAAGATCTCTCCCTTCCGCATTCGGGTCACCGACTCCTGCGAAGGGTGCGGCCACTGCACGGCGGTCTGCACCTCCAACGTGCGGGTGCACGAGGAGGTGCGCGACTACGGCATGGTGGTCGACCCCGGCTGCATGAAGTGCATGGACTGCGTCAGCGTGTGCCCGAACGACGCCCTCTATTACGGCTTTGGCAAGCTGCCCTTCCAGGTCAAGCCAGAGGAGTCGCCGCGAGAGGCCCGCAAGGCTCGGCGGAGCCTCCCGCTCTCGGAGGAGATCGTTCTCGGCGTCGGCTTTGCGGTCGGCTACGCCTGCCTGCGCAACCTCTACGGCGGCGTGCCTTACCTCTTCGCTCTCGGGCTCGGAACGTGCGTCGCTTTCTGCGCCCTGACGGCCTGGCGCCTCGCGCGCCAGAAGAGCGTCAGCTTCCGCCGCTATCGCCTGAAGGCAGCGGGAAAGCTGCTGCCCCACGGGCGCGCGGCGGTCGGCCTGCTGGCCGCCCTGGTCCTCTTCCTGACTCACAGCGCCTGGATGCGCGTCGAGATGTTCCGAGGCGAGCGGCTCTATCGCGATTTGATCGGGCCGATCACCGCGGCGGCCGCGGCGGCAGAAGACCCGGAGCTGTCGGCGAGCCTGGCCCCCGAGGCCGAGACGCGGGTCGAGCAGGCTCTCCTGCACTACGGAAGGATCGCGCGCTACGGGCTGTTCGACGGCATCGGCCCGCTGCCGAGGCGCGCCTGGCTCGAATTCTTGGACGACAACGACGCCGAGGCCGAGCGCCTGGCGCGGATCGCGCGGGAGCGCAACCAGCTGCCGTGGGAAATGAGTCAGCTGATCGGCTCGGTGGCCGCCCGCCGCGGTGATTTCGCCACCGCCGTGAACGAGTTCCAGGCCGCCTACGAGGAGCGCGCGAGCCTCGAGGCGGCCACCCGGCTCGGCGCAGGCCTGGCCAGACTCGGCAGGCTGCCGGAGGCGCGCACGACCCTGATCGAGGCCGAAAAGCGCTTCGGTCCCTCGGCGCAGTCGCGCTTTAGCCTCGGCCTGATCGCCGCCATGCAGGGGGATCTCGAGGCCGCGCGCCAGGGCTTTCAAAACGCCATTTCCCTCGAGCCCGATTTTCTGCCGGCGCTCGAGAACCTGGCGGGTATCGAGGCCTCCCTCGGACGCTTCGAGGAGGCGAGGGCGCTCTTCGTTCAGGCCCTTGAAGCCAATCCGCAGGATATTGAAACCCGTTTTCTTCTCGCCCGCGTGCTCCTAGAGCTCGGCCGCAACGCCGAAGCCGCCCAGGAGCTCGAGACCATAGTCGAACAATCACCCGAGGCTACGGCGGCTCGTCGTATGCTTGATCAGATCCGAATAAGGCTCAGATGAGAATTCACAGGCAGCGAATCCGATATCTGCTGTACCAGAGACTTTAGAGCCGGCTGGCCAAAGCCTCTTTTCGCAAATCCTTTTGCGGGAATGCGGGCAAAACGTCGCGCTCTGTACCGACACCCCACCGTTTTAGGAAGGAAGTGCTATTTCATGGACTCTCGGACGTTTAGACCTCTTCTCGCGTTTGCCGGGCTCTGCCTCCTCGCCAGCTCCGCTTACGCCGGCGGCAACACCACCACCAACGGCCCGGATGTCACCGTCTTCGACATTCCGGAGATCGCCAACCACGGATCCGATGGCGAGCTGCGCGGCTTCTCCGTGGGCACCGACTCGTGCAACGTCGGCAACACAGCGGTGAACTGGTGCGATGAGAGCTTCGGCTGCGGCTCTCTCACCGAGGAACAGCATCCGGTGATCGCCGGCAATCTCTACCGCGTCAAGGACGGCAAGCTCGAGCAGCTCGGCAAAAGCTGGCTCAAGCACGGCTTTCTCTCGCTCAACACCCCCAATCCGGAATGCGGCTCCAACTCCAACCCGGATAATCCGCCCTCCTGCAGCGGCGCGCCCCTCGGCGGCGACCAGCTCGGCGTGGGCTGTACCGACCTCTACGGCTCTTTCCTCAACGGCAGCCGCGCCCTCGGCATGCGCTACGAAGTGAACCCGGCGACCGGCTTCTTTCCCTTCCCTGAGACGATCCGGCCTTTCTCCGGTCAGGTGGAGCAGCGCATCAGCGTGCACGAGGACGACCTCGAGCCCACCCTCAACGCGGGCGCGCGCTACTTCTTCGAGAGCCAGTACATCGCGGACGACGACGCCGTGGCCGAAACCGACGGCCTGAGCAACGCCTACAACAACGCGTCCTACCGCGAGGCGACGGTCAACGGCAGCCTCAACATGAACTTCATCACCAACACCGTGCGCGAGCGCTCCGCGATCTACGCGTGGCAGGCCGTGGACCCCGAAGTTCAGATCGCCAACGTCGATTTCGTCGGCAACGATGGCGTGCTGGAGCGCTTCGAGGTCGCGAGGAAGATCACGCAGAACGGCCTGACCTACCGCACGGTGCTGGCGGTCCGCAACATGAACTCCGACCACTCGGCGCGATCGCTTTCGATACGCCTGCCGGGCGCGAGCTTCTCCAACGGCTTCTTCCACGACGTCGACAATCACTCGGGCGAGCTCGCCTCTGGCGAGGGCAACTCGCCGCTCAAGACCGACGACTGGACGCAGACCATCGCCAGCGACACCATACGATGGGCCACCAGTGATTTTGCAACCGATCCGGCGGCCAACGCGCTGCGCTGGGGCACCGCCTTCACTTTTGCGGTGGACACCGACATCTACCCGGGGGACGCCAGAATCACGATTGAGCCCTATAAGGCCGGCGGACCGAGTTCGCTCAGCGTGAACTTCGTCGACCCGTCGGTCTTCCAGTCGACCTTTGAGTCCGGCTTTACCGACGACTGGTCGAGCACTTCGCCGTAGCGGACGATCGGCAGAGAGCTCGGCTCTCGCGCTTGATCCAGCGCACCGCCTCCACCCTCAGAGGCGGCAGCGCGCGCCGGGCCCCCGCGATTTCCCCTCATCGAGGCAGGAATGCGGGGGCCTCGCGCGTTGAGCGGATTTCACCCGAGGCGCGCTTTTCCATAAGCTCCGCGGGTGACCGACCGATGCCCGGCCGAAAGGCTCCCCGCAGCCGCGCTTCTCCTCTGGCTCCCGTGGGCTCCGAGCGCCCTCGGTCAGGAAGGCAACGCCCTCGGCTGGCTGATCGAGCATCAGCGCGCGGTGGGCCTCTTCTCCCTCACGAGCTTCCTCCTCTCGCTGATCACCCTGCCGGCCCTCGTGGCGTTTCTGCCTCGGGATTACTTCACGAAGCGGGCCCAGGGCGGGGGCCAGCGGCGGGCGTCGGTGCTGCGAATCGCCGCCGCGCTGATCAAGAATCTGGTGGGCGTCTGCCTGCTGCTCGCGGGCCTTGCCATGCTGGTTTTGCCGGGTCAGGGTCTGCTGACCATCCTCCTGGGCCTCACCCTGACCAGCTTCCCGGGCAAGCAGCGCCTCGAAAGACGGCTCCTCGAGAAGCCCAAGGTCCGCCGCGGGCTCGACAAAATCAGGAGTCTGGCCCGCAGGCCGCCCTTCGAGTGGCCCGGCCGCGGCGGGGCGGAAAGCGCGAGCTAGTGTCCCGTTTGGAAAGTTCCATACCTTCTCGCGGCCCCTTTTCGCCTCTGGCGGCGTTGCATCTCCTCGAGAGACCTCCAGTATCCCTGCGTCGATGCGCCTTGCCAGAGACGAAAATGACCTCGCGAATAAGGCACGGAATTTCTCAAAACGGACACTAGCGAGCGCCGCCGGATGGGGCGCGATCCGGACGCAGCGCCAGGGCGGCACGGCGGCGGCCGGCGTCCTCGGCGACCTCGTAGGGCGTCTGCCCTTTTTTATTGAGCAGCTTCGGATCGGCGCCCGCCTCGAGAAGGAGGCGAAGATTCTCGAGGCGACCCCAGCCCGCGGCGTGGTGAAGGGCGGTATTGCCCTCGCCGTCCGCTAGGCGCAGATCGGGATCGCGCTGCAGGAAAAGCTGGATCAGGCGCGGCTCGTAGCTGCCGGCGGCGAGGTGGAGAGCCGAGGTGCCTTCGAGATTGGCCTTGGCGATGTCGGCCCCCGCCTCGACGAGCCGCCGCGCCATCTCCACCTGGCCGTTGCGGGTGGCGAAGACCAGCGGCGTCCAGCCGTCGTCGTCGACCGGGTCGACGTTCTCGAAGTGCTCGAGGAGACTGCCAAGGATCTCCTCGCTGCCGCCGTGGGCCGCCAGGTGCAGCAGGCTCTGGCCGTAGACGTTGCGCTCCCGGACTCGCTCGGGCTCGAAAAGCCACTCGAAGGCCCCGCTACGGCCGTGGATGGCGGCCTCCGCCGCGGGATAGTTGCCTTCGCCGTTGGCCGCGCCCTTTTCCCGGTCGGGCGAGAGGGCGCGCACGATGCCGAGATCGCCGCGCTTGGCCGCGGTGTGGCGGGCGGTGCGGCCGTCGCCGTCGCGAAGGTCCGGATCGGCCCCCGCCGCAACCAGCAGCTCCACCAGCTCGAGGGAGGCCTGATCGGCCGCCAGATGAAGGGCGCTTCTGCCGCGCTCGTTGCGCGCATGAACGCCGCCTACCCCCCGCTTGAGGAGGACGCGGGCCACCGCCACGTTGTCGAGCCGGGCACACTTCATGAGCGGGGTTTCGCCGCGCTCATCGAGCGGGGCGTCGTCGCCTGCGGGAACCAGAAGATCCACCAGGTCGGCCTGCGGCTGATAGCAGGTCCAGTGCAGAGGCAGGGCGCCGGTCGAATCCCTCGCGGAGACCGAGACGCCGCCGCTTTCCACAAGCGCCCGCGCGGACTCGGCCCGGCCGAGGCGAACCGCCCGGTGGAGCAGACCCGGGCGAGAGAGCTCGCCACCGCCCGCGGCCGCGAGGGCCGAGCGCACGGCCGGCGCGTCGCCGCGAACGAGGGCGCTCTCGAGGCGCTCCGCGGCATTGGCGGGCTCGCCTCGGGGGGTGAACGGACGGATCCCGCCGGCGCCGCCCTCGCTCCCGGCGCTGAAGCGCTGGAGCGCCTCGAGCATGGGATCGCCCCCGTCTTCGCCGAGGTAGAGCATGAAGGGCTCGAAGCGCTGGAGGTCGAGCACCGAAGAGAGCTTCCAGTAGAGAACGCCCGAGAGCGGCGTAGCGCCCTCGGCGTACACGCGGTGCAGGGCGCGCAGGGCCAGGGCGCGCTCCTCGTCGTCGTAGGGCTGCGCCTCCCAGAAGAAGGCGCGATCCTTGGCCGTCTCGCCGGACGGGTCCCACATGGGAATAAAGCCTTTTGAGCTCCAGGGAGCGACGGTGACTCCGCGCCAGCGCGTGTAGCCCAGCTCCGTGAAGATCACCCGCTGCTCGAGGCCGTGGCGATCGCGAAAGGCGTCGATATCGCGGAAGATGCCTCGCCAGCCGGCCGCCAGGCCCTCCTCGGTCACCGGCGTCTCGAGGGACTGACGCAGCTTGAAGTAGGCGTTGATGCCGATGAAGTCGAGGGCGTCCCAGAAGGACACCTCGTGATAGTTGTCGAAGTTGGCCGCCAGGGTCAGCCGCCCGGAGTAGACGGCGCGAACCCGATCGATCAGCTGCCGCCACTTGCGGTCGAGAAGGCGCCTGCGGGCGTTGATCGCCGCGATCGGCTCTTCGTGACCGTCGAAGGTGTAGGCGCGCGCCCAGACCCGCTCGGCGGCGTTGCGCTGAATCAGGAAATCGTCGAGGGACACAAAGTCGCCCGCGCCCATGCTGACCCGCACATCCTCGCTGAACAGGTGCTCGGAGCGGCCCACCAGGGTGCGAAGCCTCTCCTGACTGGCGTCGTCCAGGTAATAGCTCGGCAGGCCGGGCAGCTCCTCGACGGGCAGGGTGGCGGCGAGCGAATTCATCTCGCTGGCCACCCCCAGGACCTCGACGCCCTCGCGCTCCGCGATTCGCGCCCACTTGACGGCGAAGTCCGAGTAGGTGCGGAACCAGCCTTCCGTGGCGGCCTCGGTCTCGGGATAGGTCAGGCCGTGCCAGAGGTGGCGGTTTTCGGGGTCGCCGTGCTCGAGGGCGACGCGCAGCACCAGAACCACCTGAAGGCCGGCCCGCCGGGCGGCGCGGATCTCCGCCAGCACGGAAGGCTCCTGCTCGGCGTACCAGAGCTTGGCGGTATTCCACGGGCCCTGGTGGGCGTAGACCGTGACCTGAACGGCGTTCATGCCGGCCTTGTGCAGGGCGGCGACCCAGCGCTGGTGGTCGAGCTCGTGGGTTTGAATGCCGCCGAGCAGGAACGGCTCCAGGGAGGAGCGCTCGCCCGGCGCGCCGGCGGCCAGGGGCCCGGCCACCAGGAGAAGGAGCGAGGCGAGAAGAACGAGGCGGCGCGTGGCGAGAACGGAAAGCCGGATCATGGCGACGGATTCAGGACGCGGACCGGTGGGCTTCGACCAGCTGCGCCACCACCGACGGGTCCGCCAGCGTCGAGATATCGCCCAACGACTCGTACTCGCCCTCCGCGATCTTCCGGAGGATCCGACGCATGATCTTCCCAGAGCGAGTCTTCGGCAAGCCCGACGTCAGCTGGATGCGGTCCGGACGCGCGATCGGGCCGATCACGTGGCGAACCTGCTCCTTGAGCGCGCCCACCAGCTCCGACGGATCCATCGACTCGAATTCCGGAGTCGTCGTCACGTACGCGAAGATCCCCTGACCCTTGATCTCGTGAGGAAAGCCCACCACGGCAGCCTCGGCCACCGCGTCGTGCGCCAC
>JBCCLG010000047.1:0-14355 GCA_039027015.1 Acidobacteriota bacterium
CTGGGGCTGGCTCGACTTTCTCTCCAGCCTGCCGGCGATCGACGTCTTTCGCTGGGGCAGAACGGCCCGCATCTTCCGCATCCTGCGCCTCCTGCGCGGCCTGAGGGCGGCGCGCATCGTGACCCATTTCGTGATGTTCCGAAGGGCCGAGTGCGCGTTCTGGACCACCGCGCTGATCGCCGTTCTGGTGATCATCCTCGGGTCGATCGGCATCCTGCAGCTCGAGCGCGGCGCCGGCGGCAATATCGAGAGCGGGCCCGCGGCTTTGTGGTGGTCTTTCGTGACGGTGACCACCGTCGGCTACGGCGACCACTACCCGATCACCGGCGGCGGGCGGGCGCTCGCGGCTTCCCTGATGCTCATCGGGATCGGCGTTTTCGGCACCTTCACGGCGTATTTGGCGACCCACTTCCTCGACGACGGCGACAGCTCGGCCCAGGAGGCGCAGATCGCCGAGCTCGCGAGCGAGCTGGCCGAAGTGAAGAGGCTGCTGCTCGAGGGGCGCCCCGGCGAGCTCGAGGTCAGCCCCGGCGCGGCTCCGACGGCGCCCGTCGGCTAAAGAGACTCACCGACAGGGCGCCGACCTCGATTCCCTGGCCGGTCGAGGCCGCCGCCGGGCTGCCCGGAAACGCGCCGGCGGCGCTCTCGAGCTCCAGCCGCCAGCGCCCCTCGGGCAGAAAGAAGGGCACCCCGTGGTCGGCAGCGTTCATGGCGAGAACCAGCTCGGGCTCGCCGGGCAGGCGCAGCATCAGGGCCTTGTCGCCGTGGCCCTCGAGGCTCTCGGGGGTGGCGGGCTCGCCGCCCGCGGTCCTAAGAAGCGCCGGCTGCCGCCAGTCGCGCAGCGCCGAGAGGCGGCGGCGCAGCCCGAAGAGGCGGCGCACGAAGGCGAGCGGCTCGGGCTCCTCCGCGCCCGGGTCTGGCCAGTGGACCCACGAGATTTCGTTGTCCTGGCAGTAGGCGTTGTTGTTGCCGCCCTGGGAGCGGCCGAGCTCGTCGCCGTGGCCGAGCATCGGCACGCCGCGCGCCAGCCCGAGAAGGGCGAGCATGGCGCGCCGAGCGCGGTTCCTGGCGGCGACGATGCGCGGATCGCCGCTCGGCCCCTCCTGGCCCCAGCTGCGGCTCAGGTTCTCGTCGCGCCCGTCGCGATTGTCCTCGCCGTTGGCGAGGTTGCGCTTGCGCTCGTAGCTCACCAAATCGGCGAGGGTGAAGCCGTCGTGAACGGTCACGTAGTGGACGCTGGCCTCGGGGCCGCGGCCGGCTGTCATGAGGTCGGAGCTGCCCACCAGGCGCCTCGCCAGCTCGGCGCTCAGGCCCCCCGACCCCTCACCGCGCCCGAAGCGGCGGACGGCGTCGCGAAAGCGGTCGTTCCACTCGGCCCACGGCGCCGGGAAAGCGCCCAGGCGGTAGCCGCCCGGGCCGAGATCCCACGGCTCGGCGATCCACTTGAGGGGCGCCAGCACGGGGTCCCGGGCGATGGCGCCGAAGAGCCGGGCGCCGGGGTCGAACTCGTCTCCCTCGCCTCCGCCCTCGCGAAAGACCGCGGTCGCGAGATCGAGGCGAAAGCCATCGACGCCCAGGGTCTCAGCCCAATACCTCAGGCTGGCGAGCACCGACTCGAAAACGGCCGGGCTGCGGATCTCGAGGGTGTTGCCGCAGCCGGTCCAGTCGACCCAGCGATCCCCCTCCCGGCGGTAGAAGGAGCGGGCGCCGAAGCCCTTGAGACCGAAGCAGGGACCGCGCTCCACGTCGCCCTCGGCGCCGTGATTGAAGACGACGTCGACCAGCACTTCGAGGCCGGCGCGGTGCATCTCGCGCACCAGCGTCTGAAACTCGCGCACCTGACCGCCGAGGGGGTCGCGGGCGTAGGCGGCTGAGGGGGCGAAGAAGCTGACCGGGGAGTAGCCCCAATAGTTGCGGCGGCCGGCCGCCAGAAGGTGCGCCTCGGGCGCCGCCTGATGCACCGGCATGAGCTCGACGGCGGTGACTCCGAGGCTCTTCAAGTGCTCGATCACGGCCGGCTGGGCGAGCCCCAAATAGGTGCCGCGCAGCTCGGGCGGGACGCCCGGATGCAGGCGGGTCATGCCGGCGACGTGGGCCTCGTAGATCACGGTGTCCCGCCACGGCGTGCGCGGCGCCGCCGCGCCCTGCCAGTCGAAGGCCGGATCGATGAGGACGCCCTTGGGCATGGCGCCGGCGCTGTCGAGGCCGCGGGAGCGCGCCTGCGAGAGGAGCGCGGGGTCGGCCCTCGGCTCGCCGCTCACGGCGCGCGACCAGGGATCGATCAGCAGCTTGGCCGGGTCGTAGAGAAGACCGCGCTCGGGATCCCAGGGGCCGTCGACCCTGTAGCCGTAGAGCTGACCCGGCCGCACGTCGTCGAGATCGGCCCGCCAGACGCCCTCCGTGCCGTCGTCCCAGGGCACCAGAGGAATCTCCCGAGCGGCGCGCGCGCTCTCCGGACGATCGAAGAGGCAGAGGGTGACCCGACGGGCGCTCGGGCCGGCATGAACCCGGAAACTCGCCCGGTCGCCGCGCCACAGGGCCCCCAGCGGCGTGGCGGCGGAATCAGATGGCAGCATCTCGCGTTAGGATCTTCTCATGGGTGATCGAGGCCAGCATCACGGCCCTACGGAGGCCGAAACGCTCTTCTACGACGGCGACTGCGGCGTATGCCACTGGGCCGTCGAGTTCGTGGCGCGCCGGGATCGCGCGGGCCAGGCCTTCCGTTTCGCTCCCCTGGGGGGCGAGAAATTTCTGGCCAGCCTCGACGAGAAGACCCGCAGCAGCCTGCCGGACTCGATTCTCGTTCTGAGGCGAAGCGGCGAGCTGCTGACCCGCTCCTCGGCGGCGATCTACATCCTGCGCACCCTAGGCGGCCCCTGGAGCCCGGTGGGCGGCGCTCTGTGGCTGGTTCCCAAGCCGCTGCGCGACCTCGGCTACGACCTCTTCGCGCGCATTCGCGGCCGGCTGGTGGCGCCCCCGTCAGGAGTATGCCCGGTCATGCCGCCCGAGCTGCGGGCCCGCTTCGACGCCTGAAAAACCCGAGCCACCCTCAGGTCCGGACGCCTGACCGGCAGGCTAGTGTCTTGTGCGGAAAGTTCGCGACATCCGAGAGCGCTCTGGCGCGCGCTCCGCGAGGCGCGCCGACGCAGGGATAGCGGGGCTATCTCGAGGAGGCGCAACGAAGCGGAGCGCGATGCCAGGGTGCTCGAAATGTATGCGAACTATCCGCACGAGACACTAGCTCTAGCTATAGCTAGGCGGCTCTGAAGCCGGCCTCCTTCACCAGCTCGCGAAAGCGGTCTTCGTCGAGGGCGCCGGTGACCGTGGCCCGGGCCGGGTCGAGGCTCACGCTGGCGCTCAGCACCCCGGGCTCCGCCGAGAGGGTCTTCTCGAGCTTGCGCACGCAGCCGCCGCAGGTGAGGCCCTCGACGGGCAGCGAGAGGCGCTGGCGATCCGCGGCGGCGCGCCTCTCGGCCGAGGTCCGCTGACGCCACAGTCTCCGGGCGTCCGACGCCGCGAAGAAGGCCAGCAGGCCGAGCAGCAGCGCGGCGAGCAGAACCTGCCAGGGGGCCGCGCCGTGATGGTGATGATGGGCCGCGGCGGCGGCGCTCGAGCTGCCGAGCAGGAAATCAAAGCCCAGGCCGAAGCCGACGCTGCCGAGGATCAGGGTCGCGAGATAGATGCCGAGAGTCCTGGCGCCGAACGCCCGGTGAATGGCGCCGACGGTGGCCGCGTTGGTCGCCGGCCCGGCCATGAGGAAGACCAGGGCGGCGCCCGGGGGCAGCCCGGCGGCGACCAGGGACGCAGCGATCGGCACCGAGGCGGTGGCGCATACGTAGAGCGGCAGGGAGAGCACGAGGGCGGCCAGCGCCGCCCAGGCGCCGCCCCAGGCGGCCGCGCCGGCGAAAACCTGCTCGGGAACCAGAACCTCAAGGCCCGCCGAGATCACAACGCCGATCACCAGCCAGCCCCAAATCGATTCGAGCATCTCCAGAGAGTGGGAGGCCATGGCCCGCAGACGCCCGGCGCGGCGCGGGCCGGCCGCCTGCGGCTCCGCCGGAGATCCCGCGGCGGCCGGGGCCCCGACGCCCGCCCGTTCTCTCGATTCGCCGCTCTCAGGGCCCAGGCGATCGACCAGGAGACCGCCGACCGCGCCGGTGATCGCCGCGCTCAGCACCTTGAAGAGGGCGAAGGGCCAGCCGAGAAAGGCTGCGCTCACGGCGATCGAGTCGACGCCGGTTTGCGGCGTGCTGATCAAAAAGCCGACGGAGGCGCCGTCGCTGGCGCCGTCTTTCTTGAGCCCCAGGCCCGCCGGCAGCACGCCGCAGGAGCACAGGGGTAGGGGCACGCCGAAGACCACGGCCTTGAGGACCCCGGCGCGCCCGCGCAGCTGGCTGGCGGCGAAACGGCTCGGCAGCAGAATGTGCAGAAGACCGGCGACGGCGGCCCCCAAGAGCAGGGAAGGCGCGAGATCGACGATCACGCTCCAGCTCGACTGAATGAGCAGAACCAGGAGGTGCGAGGGCGGCGAGAGAGCGGCGGCGGGCTCGGTCATCGGCGAACGGTCCTCTCAGCGTCCCAGGCCGCCGTAGCGGCCTAGGACGTCCATCAGCTCGGCGATTTTTCTCTGGCGCTCGGCTTCGTCGCCGCGGCGGCAGGCGTCGCTGACGCAGTGCTCCACGTGGTAGCCGAGGAGCAGGTGACCGGCTTTGCCGAGGGCGCCCTGGGCGGCGGTCATCTGCAGGAGGATGTCGACGCAATACACGTCGTCTTCGACCATGCGCCGGATACCCGCGACCTGGCCCTCGAGTTTCTTGAGGCGGGTGGTGAGCTGCTTCCTGGTGGCGTCGTCGAGCATGATCGAAGCGAGATCTCCCGGTTGAGGTCAAGGTCCTGGGGACGCAGCATACCCTATACCCCCATAGGGTATCAAAGCCGAGCGCTCAGAGCCCGGGCGGGGCCGGCAGTCCCGCGCACTCTTGGCCGCCGAAATCGCGGCGGACGGGCCTAAACCAGCTCTTCGCGAATCGCGTACTGCATGATCTCGGCGTTGTTGCGCAGGTTCAGCTTGCGCAGGACGCGAGTGCGGTACGTGCTGATGGTCTTGACGCTCAGGCAGAGCGCTTCGCCGATCTCCGAAACGGTTTTTCCCGAGGCGATGCGCTGCATGACCTGAAACTCTCGATCCGAGAGGGTCTCGTGGGGCGCCACGCCCAGGTCGTTCTGCAGGCTCATGGCGAGCTGCTCGGCGAGCTCGGAGCTGATGTATTTGCCGCCGTCGTTGACCCGGCGAATGGCCGCCACCAGCTGGTCGGACGCGTTGTCTTTGGTCAGGTAGCCGTCGGCTCCGGCCTTGAGGCAGCGGATCGCGTAATGATCTTCCGGATGGCCGGTGAGCATCAGAATCTTGACGCGACCGTCGTGATCCTTGAGCGATTGCATGGTCTCAAGCGCCCCTCGACCGGGCATCGCGACGTCGAGAAGAACGATATCCGGGGAGGTCTCGCGGGCCTGCTCGAGGGTTTCCGGACCGCTGGAGGCTTCGCCCACAACTTTCAAACCCTCGAGTTCCAGCAGGTTGCGTAAACCTTGCCTAAAGAGGAGATGGTCGTCGGCAATCAGGACCTTGATCATAGGCGTGCGATGGGTAGAAGGAAGGCTGAGGCGACGTCGGGCCTCGCGTTCGGGGAAGGCCGGCGGCCGATGCTCGGCTTCGCCGGTGGAGTCCCTTCGAGAATCTACTCTTGTCAGTATGGCTAGACCATTAGTCTACCGCTGGTCAGGAGAACCGACAAGAAGGACGACGGCCCGCGAGGCCTGGAGCCGCGCGGGCTCATCCGGTCTTACGGCATCTGCACGCCTTCGGATGAAGCCGCGCGGGCTCAGGCGGGGGCCTTGAAGCGCTCGAGGATCGGCTTGAGAAACCGGCCGGTGTGGCTCTCGGCCACGGCGGCGATCTCCTCGGGCGGGCCGCTGGCCACGATGCGGCCGCCGCCGTCGCCGCCCTCGGGCCCAAGGGCGACGATCCAGTCGGCGGTCTTGATCACCTCGAGGTTGTGCTCCACCACGATCACGGTGTTGCCCAGCTCGGTGAGCCGATGCAGCACCTCGAGAAGCTTGCGCACGTCCTCGAAGTGCAGGCCGGTGGTCGGCTCGTCGAGCAGATAGAGGGTGCGCCCGGTGGAGCGTTTGCACAGCTCGGTGGCCAGCTTGACGCGCTGGGCCTCGCCGCCGGAGAGGGTGGTGGCCGGCTGGCCGAGGCGGATATAGCCCAGCCCGACGTCGTCTAGGGTCTGCAGAATTCGCTGAATTTTGGGGATGTTCTCAAAGACCTTGAGGGCCTGCTCGACGGTGAGATCGAGGATGTCTGCGATCGAGCGATCGCGGTATTTGACCTGCAGGGTCTCCCGGTCATAGCGCCTGCCGCCGCACACCTCACAGGTGACGTAGATATCCGGCAGAAAATGCATCTCGATCTTGTTCTGCCCGTCGCCCTTGCACGCCTCGCAGCGCCCGCCCGCGACGTTGAAGGAAAAACGCCCCGGCTTGTAGCCGCGCGCCCGCGCCTCGGGGGTCTTGGCCATCAGCTCGCGGATGGTGGTGAACACGTTGGTGTAGGTCGCCGGGTTCGAGCGCGGCGTGCGGCCGATCGGGCTTTGATCGATGGCGATGACCTTGTCGAGGTTCTTGAGCCCCTCGACCTTGTCGTGTTCGCCCGGCTTGGCCACCGAGCGATAGAAGTGCTGGTCGAGGGCCTTGTGCAGGATGTCGTTGACCAGGGAGGACTTGCCCGAGCCCGAAACCCCCGTAACCACCGTGAACAGACCTAAAGGAAAGACGGCGTCGACGCCCTTGAGATTGTTGTGCCGCGCGCCGCGCACCTTGAGCCGACGCCGGGCGTTGGGCTTGCGCCGCGACGGCATGGGCACGAAGCGCTCGCCGCTCAGGAATTGGCCGGTCAGCGAATCGCCCTGCGCCTCGATCTCGTCGGGGGTACCGGCGGCCACCACCACGCCGCCGTGCACCCCGGCGCCGGGCCCCAGATCGAGCACGTAGTCGGCGGCGCGGATCGTGTCTTCGTCGTGCTCCACCACCAGCACCGAGTTGCCGAGGTCGCGCATGCTTTGAAGGGTGCGCAGCAGGCGCTCGTTGTCGCGCTGATGCAGGCCGATCGACGGCTCGTCGAGTACGTAGAGCACCCCCATCAGCTTGGAGCCGATTTGGGTGGCCAGCCGAATGCGCTGGCTCTCGCCCCCCGAGAGGGTGCCCGCCGTGCGGTCGAGGGTCAGATAGCCGACGCCCACGTCGGCGAGAAAGCCGAGGCGGTCGCGGATCTCCTGCAGGACCTTAGAGACGATCGACAGCTCGCGCTCGCTCAGCTCGAGGCCGTGCACCACCACCAGAAGGCGCTCGATGGGCAGATGACCCAGGGCGTCGATGGCGTAGCCGTCGACCTTGACCGCGAGCGCCTCGGGCCGCAGCCGGCGCCCCCCGCAGGAGGGGCAGATCTGGATCGACATGTATTTCTCGATCTCGGTGCGCACCGAGACCGAGTCGGTCTCGCGGTAGCGCCGCTCGAGCCTCGAGACCACGCCCTCGAAGGAACCCGTCCACGAGTAGCTCGACTTGCGGCCCTCGAGGGAGAAGCGCATCTCCTGATCGCCCGAGCCGTAGAGCAGCACGTCGCGCACGCTTTTTGGCAGCTTCTTCCAGGGCGTCTTGAGGCTGAAGCCCAGAGCCTCGGAGAGGTTCTCCACCATCTTCATTTGGAACGAGCCGGTGCCGGGCCGCCACGGCGCCACGGCCCCCGCCTCGATCGAGCGCGACGGATCGACGATGACCTTGTCCGGATCGATGCGCATGAGCGTGCCGAGCCCCGAGCACTCCGGGCAGGCTCCGTGGGGGCTGTTGAAGGAGAAGAGACGCGGCGACACTTCGGGGATCGAGAAACCGCATCCCGAGCACGCGTAATTCTGCGACAGCAGCTCTTCTTCGCCGCCCTGGGGCGCCAGGATCACCAGACCCGAGGCCACCTTGAGCGCCGTCTCGAGCGAGGAAGCCAGGCGCTTTTCGATGCCGCCTTTGACCACCAGGCGGTCGACCACGACGTCGATATCGTGCTTCTTCTTTTTGTCGAGGCTGGGCAGCTCGTCGGACGAGAGGTCGTAGGTTTCGCCGTCGATGCGGGCGCGCACGAAGCCCTCCCGCGACATCTGCTCGAGCTGCTTTTTGTACTCGCCCTTCTTGCCGCGCACAAAGGGCGCCAGCAGCACCAGGCGGGTCTTCTCCGGCATGGCCATCACGCGGTCGACCATCTGCTGCACGGTCTGCGGCTGGATCGGTATGTCGCAGGTGGGGCAGTGCGGCACGCCCACGGAGGCAAAGAGCAGGCGGAGGTAGTCGTGAATCTCGGTGACCGTGCCGACGGTCGAGCGCGGGTTGCGCGAAACGGACTTCTGTTCGATCGAGATGGCAGGCGAGAGACCCTCGATCGAGTCGACGTCGGGCTTCTCCATCTGCTGGAGAAACTGCCGCGCGTAGGTGGAGAGAGACTCGACGTAGCGGCGCTGGCCCTCGGCGAAAAGGGTGTCGAAGGCGAGGGACGATTTGCCGGATCCCGAGACGCCGGTCACCACCACCAGGCGGTTGCGCGGGATCTCTACGGTGAGGTTCTGAAGGTTGTGCTCGCGGGCGCCCCGCACGACGATTCTGTCCATGCGCCGGACCCTAGCAGAAGCGCAATCAAGGCGGAAGTCGCCGCCCAGGACCCTCTACACGGCCGGCATTTCGAGGAGAAAAATCGCGCCCCGGGGCGCGTTTTCCTGCACGTGAATCTGCCCGTGATGATCCGCCACCACGCGGTGCACGATCGACAGGCCGAGGCCCGATCCCCGCCCCTTGGTGGAGTAGTAGGGCAGAAAGAGCTTCTCGCGATCCTCGAGGGCGATTCCGCGGCCGGTGTCGGCCACCCGGATCAGCAGTTTGGAGCCGCTGCGCTCTGAGGAAAGGGTTACCTGGCCCGGGCCGTCGAGGGCCTCCACCGCGTTGTCGATCAGGTTGATCAGAACGCCTTTGAGCTGCTCGGGGTCAAAGCGCACCTCCCCCGCCTCGAGCCCCAGCTCGGCGCCCACCTCGAGGCCCGGGCGCAGGCCGCGATAGAGGCTCGTCAGCTCGTCGAAGAGGGTCTCGAGGTCCACCACCCGGGGTCGCGGCCGCGGCATGCGGGCAAAGCGCGAGAATTCATCCACCAGGGTTTTGAGGCCCTTGACCTCGCGCACGATGGTCGCGACGCCCCGCTCCAGGGTTTCGCCGAGGCTCGGATCGCCCTGCTCGTGCTTGCGCAGCAGCCGCTCGGCGGTCAGCTGGATAGGGGTCAGCGGGTTCTTGATCTCGTGGGCGATGCGGCGCGCCACCTCGTTCCAGGTCGCCATCTTCTGAGCGTGGATCAGCTCGGTGAGGTCCTCTAGAACCAGCACCCGGCCGCCGAATCGGCCCTCGGAATCGGGCAGGGTGGTGACCTTGGCCTCGAGGGTCTTCCACACCCCGCCGATGGTCATCTGAAGCTGGCGGCGCATCTGGCCGCCGGCCGAAAAATCCTCGTCGAGAAGGCGCACCAGACGGCCGCGCTCTTCGTCGGGCCAGGCCTCGGCCACCGGCCTGCCCACCACCTCGGACTCGCGCTGGGCGAGGATGTCCAGGGCGGCGCCGTTGCAGGTCAGGATCACGCCGCCGGCGTCGATCGCCACCACGCCGGCGGCGACGTTCTGCAGCACCGCGGCCAGGCGCTTATTGGCCTGGGTCAGCTCGCGGTACTGGCGATCCACCAGCTCGCGGTTGCGCTTGAGCTCCGAAGTCATGGAGTTGAAGCCGTCGACCAGAACCCCCAGCTCGTCGTCCACAGCCACGCGAACCTTGTGGTCGAGATCTCCCTCGGAGATGCGCCGCGTGCCGTCGGCCAGGGCCTGGATCGGCAGGGTGATGCGGCGCGCCAGGCGCAGGCCGATCGACGAGAAGGCGAGAATCACCAGCAGGCTGACCATCAGCAGAATCGACAGGAAGATCGCCCGCAGGTCCTCGCGCCGCACGCGCAGCTGGAGGTAGCTCAAATAGGAGCGCGAGAGAAACTCGCTCTGCGCCGCGATGTCCGGCGGCAGCAGGGTGCCGGTGACCACCACCGTCGAGGGCGCCTCGCCCCCGGGAGCGCCTTCGGCCTCGGCGCCGCTTTCGGCGTCTGCCGCGCTCGAGGCGCGCGGACGGGCGCAGGCGGAGAGCAGAAGCCGACCGTCGACGTCGAGGGTCTCCTCGGGAATGCGCCAGGCGGAGCCTTCGCGCATGGCCTCCTCTAAAAAGTCGGTGCGGCCGCGAAAATCCGGCTCGCGGCGAAAGCCCACCGAGAGATCGGCGGCGCCGCGAATAAACGACGTGCCGTCGAACACCGCCAGATAGTCCACCTGCAGCTCTTCGCGCAGGCTGCCCAGCTCGTTGGCCAGGGCCACGTGCTGCGCGGCGTCCGAGAGGTCCACCTCCACCACCCGCTCGAGCACCTGTTTGCCGGCGCGCAGATTGTTGCGACGGATCTCCTCGTCGAGGTATGTAGCGATCTCCTGCGCCTGGGTCACCACCTCGTCCACCGGCAGGGAGAACCATTGATCGAAGGCGTCGAGCAGCAGGCGCGTGGCGAAGGGGAAGAGAATCAAGACCGGAATCAGGGAAAGGGAGATCGCGGTCAGAACCAGCTTGGTCTTGAATTTCGATCCCAGGATCCGGTGATGTCTCTCGAGCAGCAGGCGGAAGAAGCTGCGCACCAGAATCAGCAGAACCGTCAGAATGAGGATCAGGTTGACGTACCACAGCACGAAGATCAGCAGCTGATTGGTCGCCAGCTCGGCGGGCAGACCGCGCCCGCGCTGCAGCATGTAGTAGACGAAGCCGCAGACCACCAGCAGGGCGGTCAGACCGCCGACGATGAAGCGGCCGTCCTTGCGGCGCCGCAGAAGCTCCTCGCGGAGATCCAGGGACCGCCTGCGGCTCTTCACGCTCGCCGCGCCTCAGCCCCCGAAGCGCAGCCGGTCGCTGCGCGCCCAGGGGGTCTTTTCGGTGCGCGGGATGAGCGCCAGCACCGTACGCGTTCCCAGCTCCACGCGCACCCGCAGGCGGTGGTCGACCTCGGACCGGCGCTCCTCGAGGGGAAAGGCCGGGAAGTCCGCCAGCTCGGTCATGGCGCCGCGCAGCTGGTCGAGATCGCGCACCACCCGGCTCTCGATCAGAGTGCCGTTGTGCTTGAAGTTGATCAAATACTCGCTGGTCACCGCGTTGAACATGGCGACGATCTGCAGTCGGCTGCTGTCCACGGACTGGTCGAACCAGCGGCGCCGGTCGCGCTCGAGCACGAAGCGGTAGACCAGCGGCGTGGGGATGCCGCTGCGCAGGCGCTGCTCGAAGGCTTCGTCAAAGGCGCCCACCAGACGGCAGGAGACCAGCAAGCGCTCGTCGTCCATGCGCGTGCTCAGCCCCTCGATCCGCGCCTCCTGGGAGGAGGCGGCCGCGCCCGCGGCGAGCGTGAGGACAAGAGCGCCGAGGAGAGTCAGCGGCGAGATGGTGGGGCGGTGCGTCACGGTCCTAGAACTCTAGCAGCCCCCGGCGCACGTCAGGCCGCGCCGCGAGCGAGCCTTTTCCGCGCACTCATCACCCGCACTCCGCGAGGACGGGCTAGACTTATCGGCCCGGAACGAGCCGTTATGCAGAATCACGAAGAAGCCGCCGTTTACAAGCGCCAGATCGCGGCGAACCGCAAAGCGCGCCACGAGTACCACATCCACGACCAGATCGAGGCCGGCATCGCCCTGACCGGCACCGAGGTCAAGGCCGCGCGCTCGGGCAAGGTGCAGCTGAAGGAAGGCTTCGTGGAATTTCTCGACGGCCAGGCCTTTCTCACCGGCGTCCACATCTCCCACTACAGTCACGGCAACCGCGAGAACCACCTGCCGGAGCGGCCCAGGAAGCTGCTCCTCCAGCGCCGGCAAATCGACCGCCTCGCCGGACGCAGCCAGGCCAAGGGGTTCACCGTTGTTCCCCTCTCGATGTATCTCAAGGGCAACCGCATCAAGGTAGAGATCGGCCTCGCCCAGGGCAAGAAGCTTTACGACAAGCGCAAGACCGCCAAAGAGCGCGAGATGGACCGCGAGGCCCACGAGGCCATGAAGGCGTCCGGGCGCTGGTAGAACCGGGAAGACGCGATTTGGCCCCCACGACGCTCCGCTCCCCGAGGCGCCGCGCCTCAGCCCGCCGCCCCCAAGCCTGGACCCTCGAACGCGCCAAGGCGACCTATGGCGTCGACGCCTGGGGCCGCGGCTATTTTTCGGTCAACCCCAAGGGCCACTTGACCGTCGGCTCCGGCGAGCCGGGCCACCCGCCCATCGACCTCAAGGAGCTGGTCGACGAGGTGCGGGAGCGCGGCATCGGCCTGCCGCTTTTGATCCGCTTCTCCGACGTCTTGAGGGCGCGCATCGAGGAGATTCACGGCGCGTTCCGTACCGCCATGGACGAGTACGAATACTCGGGATCCCTGCGCGCCGTCTATCCGATCAAGGTCAACCAGAATCGCCGGCTGGTGGAAGACCTGGTGACCTTCGGCCGGCCGCACCACTTCGGTCTCGAGGCCGGCTCCAAGCCCGAGCTGCTGGCGGTCCTGGCCATGCTCGAGGATCCCCAGGCGCTGGTGGTGTGCAACGGCTATAAGGACGCTAAATACGTCGAGACGGCGCTTTTGGCGTCGCGCCTCGGCCCCAAAGTGCTTCTGGTGGCCGAGAAGCCGGCGGAGCTGGAGCTGATCGCGGAAGTCGCCGAGCGCACCGGCATCCGTCCGGCCCTCGGGGTGCGCGCCCGGCTGTCGACCCGCGGCTCGGGTCATTGGGAGGCTTCCGGCGGCGATCGCTCGAAATTCGGCCTCGGCGCCCGCGAGCTGCTCGAGGCCGTGGAGTGGCTGCGCGCCCGCGGCCTTCTCGACTGCCTGGAGCTGCTGCACTTCCACCTCGGCAGCCAGATTTCCTCGATCCGCAACGTCAAATCCGCCCTGCGCGAGGGCGCCCGCCTCTACACGAACCTGGTGGCGATGGGCGCGCCGCTGGTGTATTTCGACGTCGGCGGAGGTCTCGGCGTCGACTACGACGGCAGCCAAACCAACTTCGTGTCGTCGATGAATTACACCCTGCAGGAGTACGCCAACGACGTGATCGCCGGCTTGATGGAGGTGTGCGATCCGGCGGGGGTCGCCCATCCGGTGGTGGTCACCGAGTCGGGCCGCGCCACCGTCGCCCACCACGCGGTGCTGGTGATGGAGGTCATGGGCACCGGCGAGTTCCGGGTTGGCGAGCTGCCCGAGCGCCTCCCTGAGGGCATCGAGCCGGCCCTCGGCTACATGCTCGAAGCCTATGAAGAGCTTCAGGCGAGCAACGTGCGGGAGGTCCACCACGACGTTCAGCAGTACCGGGAGGACTGCCTGAACCTCTTCAACCTGGGCCACCTCTCCCTGGAGCATCGGGTGCTGGCCGAGGACATCTTCTGGGCCGTCTGCCGCAAGGCGCGCGATCTCGTGCGCGATCTGCCCTACGTGCCGCCGGAGCTTCAGGGTATCGAGTCGGCCCTCGCCGACCTCTACTTCTGCAACTTCTCGCTCTTTCAGTCTCTGCCGGACTCCTGGGCCATCGACCAGCTCTTCCCGGTGATGCCGATTCACCGTCTCGACGAAGAGCCCACGCGGCGCGGCATCCTGGCCGACATGACCTGCGACAGCGACGGCAAGATCGACCGCTTCGTGCGCTCCCACGCCGGCGACTTCGACCCGCAGGAGGTGCGCTCGGTGCTCGAGCTGCACGAGGTGGGCGAGGAGACGTACGACATCGGGGTCTTCCTGGTGGGCGCCTATCAGGAAATTTTGGGAGATCTGCACAACCTCTTCGGCGATACCAACACGGTGCACGTGTCGGTGGACTCCGAGGACGGCCGCTACACCATCGACCACGTGGTGGCCGGCGACACCGTGACCGAGGTGCTGCAATACGTCGACTATCAGCCCGAGGATCTGGTCGCCCGGATGCGGCGGCTGGCCGAGAGGGCGATCAAAGACAACCGCCTCGCGCGCGACGACGCCCGCCAGCTCATGCGCATCTACGAGGCCGGCCTTGCCGGCTACACCTACCTCGAGCGGGAGTGAGACCTGCGGGCTTGAAACCCGCGCAGAGGGAACCTATAATCGCGCTCCCGCACGCGAGTGCGTCTGGCCCGTTCGTCTAGCGGTTCAGGACGCCGGCCTCTCAAGCCGGTAACACGGGTTCAAATCCCGTACGGGCTACCATC
>JBCCLG010000048.1:0-14236 GCA_039027015.1 Acidobacteriota bacterium
CGGGCTCGCGGGGCCGGCGCAGCCGGCCAGCAGCAGGAGGAGGACCAGGCAAAAAGACGCTGAAAGCCCAGGGGTCAGACCCGTGAGCCCCGGGCGCGGCGCGGCGGATCCCAAGCCCCGTCCGGGAGCCGGAGCCTCTGGGGATCGAGGCGAAATCGACGAGAGGGCAGAGGCATGCGCGAACATGGAATGCCGGGTCGAAGCTAGCGGCGGGGCGAGAGCGCCCGGCCGCGGCCGCGGCCCGCAGCAGGCCATGTCCCGATTATCGGGAGCGCGAACCCGCCCCGGAATTCTGAGCAAGGTCCGAGGTTCGAGCCGAATCGCGCGCGTACAGGGCCTGCGACACCCCATGATAGCTCAGGACGATCGCAGCGAGAGCGGCCGCGGGCGCCAGCAGCCAGGGGTGCCGTGAGACGAGGGCCACATCCTGCGCGGTGGCCAGCATCGTGCCGAGACTCGGCTCGGGCTCGGGCACGCCGAGTCCGAGAAAAGACAGCATGACCTCGCCCACCAGGCAGGCGGGCACGAGCAGCGCCCACTGGGTGAGGACGGTCGGCCAGGCGGTGGGGAAAACGTGCCTGCGCAGCACGTGCCAGGCGCCGGCCCCAAAGCCGCGCGCGGTGCGCACCGCGTCGCTATTTCTCGCCTCGAGGGCGATGCCGCGCACCAGCCGCGCGGGCCTGGCCCAGGCGAGCAGGCCGATCAGGGCCGTGATGCCGAAAAGGGTTGCCGCCGGCGAGGCGTCCAGCGGCAGCAGGGCGCGCAGGGCGAGAAGCAGGTAGATCCACGGCAGAGAGAGCACGATCTCCACCAGCCGCATGAGCAGGGAGTCGACCCAGCCGCCCAGGTAGCCGGCGGTCAGGCCGAGGACGGTACCTAGGGAAATGGCCAGCAGCGCCGCGATCCAGCCGGCCAGGAGCGACAGCCTCATGCCGTGCAGCAGCCGTGAGAAGACGTCGCGCCCGAAGCGGTCGGTGCCCAGGGGATGGAGGCTCCCGGCCTCGAGGCGGGGCGCCACGAGCGCAGCCTCGCGGTTCTGGGCGTGGGGCTGGTGGGGGCTCAGCAGGCCGGCGCCCAGAATCGCCCCGTGGAGAACGAGAAAGAGAAGCAGCGCCGGGCGTTTGCTCATCGCTCGCCCTCGCCGGCCGCCATTCGCGGATCCAGGCGGTGCAGCGCGAGGTCCGCCAGCAGGTTGCCGGCCAGGAGAAAGGCCGCCGCCAGCAGGGTGCCCGCCACCACCACATGGAGATCTCTCGACAGCACCGCCTGCAGCATCAGCGGCCCGAGGCCCGGCCAGCCGAGCACCACCTCCACCGCCAAAGACGCGGAAATCAGGCCGCCGAAAGACACGCCGAAGAGCGAGATCAGGGGGTTGGCCGCCAGCAGCAGGACGTAGCCGCACTCGAGGCGCCAGCCGCCGATGCCGCGGGCGCGCGCCGCCAGCACCGCCGGCGAAGCCAGGGCGTCGAGAACCGCAGCGCGCACGTGGTGGGTCAAGGCGGGCAGCGCCGCCAGAGCCAGAACGGCCACCGGCAGGGCGGCGTGGCGGGCGCGGTCCATGACCCGCGGCCAGAAATCGAGATCGCCAGCGTCCAGGGAGGCCACGCCGCCGCCCATGGGCAGGCCGAGGCGGGCCGCCAGCGCCGCCGCCAGGAGCGCCAGGAGCAGCTCGGGCAGGGCCTGCACCAGCGAAGCGCCCACCAGGACCGCCCGGTCGATCAGCCCGCCGGGTTTGCGGGCGGCCGCGGCACCGAGCGTGAGGGCGAAAGCCCAGGACGCGGCGGTCGCCGTCGCGGTCAGGCCGAGGGTGGCCGCGAGGCGGGGTCCGATCAGCTCCGCGACCGGACGGCGATAGCCGAGGGAAAAACCCCAGTCGCCGCGAAGGACGCCGCCGAGCCAGCGTCCGTAGCGCGCCGCCAGAGGGTCGTCGAGCCCGGCCCGGGCGCGCCAGGTCTCGACCGTCTCCCGCGACAGCCTGGGGTCGAGCCGCTCGGCGGCGAAGGGATCTCCCGGCGCCAGGTCGGCGAGCAGAAACGCCAGCGCCGAGATGGCCAGCAGCACCATGAGGGCGTGGCCGAGTCGGCGCAGCAGGAATCGCCAAAAGATCCGCCGTTGGGAGATCACCGGGCCATGATGCCACGCGTCGCCGTCACGCTTGCCGGACGGCGACGCGTGCGGGGCCCCGCTCGACTAGCGCTTCGTGTCTCCGGAGCCGCCGCTATCCCTGGAGCCCAGGCTCCTCGCCCTCCGCGGACTGCACGGCCTCGTACTCGCCCTCTGAAAAGACGATCGCCAGCTCGACCCGGCGATTGCGCTGACGGGCTTTGGAGTCGGTGCCGTCGACGAGCGGCGAGCTCTTGCCCAGGCCCAGGGTGGTCATGGCCTCCGGCGCCACGCCGGCCTCGATCAGGTAGGCGCGCACCGCCTCGGCCCGTCTCTCCGAGAGTTTCTGGTTGTAGTCCGCGTCTCCCACGTCGTCGGTATGGCCGAAAATCTGAATGCCGAAGTCGTTGAAGGTCAGGAGCACGCCGGCCACCCGGCTGAGCAGCTCGCGGTTCTTCGGCCTCAGCTCGGCCCGGTTGAAATCAAACTCCACGGCGCCGGAGTCGAGGGTCATGACCAGGCCGAGGGCCGTGCGGCGGGTCTCGGCGATGCGGCCGAGGGAGCTCTGCATGCGATCGAGCTCGCGCTCCATCTTGCGGCGGATCTTCGCGACCTCGGCCTGGGTGCGGCGGGTCTCCTGGCGCGCCTTCTCGGTTTCCTCGCGCGCCGCGCTGAGCTCAACCCGGGTTTCGTCGAGCTGTATCTCAGCCTGCGCCGAGCGCTCCTCGGCTTCGGCCCGCGCCATCGACGCCGCCTCGGCCTGCCGCTCGGCCTGCTGGCGGGCGAGCAGGGCCTCGCGCTCCGACTCCTCGGCCTGCAGGGCGAGCTCGGCGCTCTCCTTCTCGCGCTCCGCGGCCTCGGCCGCGCGGTCGGCCGCCAGGCCGGCGTTATCCTCGGCGTCGCGGGCCATTTCTTCGGCTTCGCTGGCCCGTCGCTCGGCGGATTGGGCGCGCTCCTCGAGCTCCACCAGGGTTTCGCCCATCTGAGCGATGCGCTCGTTCATGGAGTCGATATGGCGCCAGGCGAAGAATCCGGCGAGCGCCAGGAAGGCCGCCAGCACGATCAGGGGAACGGTCAAATTCCTCAACGGCTGCACCTCTAGGATGATGAGAGTGGGAGGCGAGCGCCGCGAAAAAGGGCAGCTCGCGCGAGCGGACGAACGTTAGCACTAGCGTTCCCCCGTCACCGGCAGCGAAGCCAGGGGTTAGCATGGGCGGGTGTTCGAGATCGTCGAGAACCACCCCTGCCCCTATTTGACCGACCGCGTGGCGACCACCGCCTACCGGCTCAATGAGGGCGTCAGCGAGGAGCGCTACGAGGCCATGCTCGAGCGCGGCTGGCGGCGCTTCGGCCGCACTTTTTTCCGGCCGGAGTGCCGAGGCTGCGCCGAGTGCCGAAGCCTGCGCATCGAGGTCGAGCGCTTCAAGCCGAACCGATCCATGCGCCGCACCCTGTCGGCAAACGAAGATCTCGAGGTCACCGTCGGTCCGGCGTCGCTCTCGGTGGAGCATCTCGAGCTCTACGATCGCTACCACGCCGACATGCGCGATCGCCGAGGCTGGGTCGAGAGGGATTCCTCACCGGCTGACTACCACCAGACCTTTGTCGAGGGTCGGGCCAGCTGGGGGCACGAGATGCTCATCAGGCTCCACGGCCGGCTGGTGTGCGTGGCCCTGCTCGATTGGCTGCCCGCCGCGCTGTCGGCGGTCTACTGCTTTTACGATCCTCGGCTGCGCCACCGGTCTCTCGGCATCTACGCCGTGCTGCAGGAGATCGAGCTGGCGAGGCGCGAAGAGGTGCCTTACCTCCACCTCGGCTACTGGATCCCCGGCAACGCCAGCATGCGCTATAAGTCTAAATACCGACCGCACGAGATCCTGCGCGGCCGTCCTGACCTCGACGAGGCCGCGGAATGGCGCGAGCCCGCCACTCCGCTCGCGGGGCGATAGGGGCGGCGGCGAAGCCCGCTCAGCAGCTGCGAAAGCGCAGAAAATGGCGCTCGAGATCGGCGCGCAGTCGCTCGAGCTGCTCCGGCCTCTCGTCGCCTCGGCGCGCCTCGGCGATCAGCACGTGAGGCACCTCGGGCGTGTCCGGGTAGGTTTCGTGGCGCTCGATGCCGCGCAGCTCGGAGTGCGCGCTCTCGCCCCATCGACACCAGCGCACGCCGCCCTGGTCGCCGCCCCCCAGGCCGACGGCCACGAGGGCGCGCTCGAGCAGCGGCCGGTTCCACAAGAATTGATGCTGCCAGCCGTAGAAGGCCCTGTTGGCGAGGATGGCGCCGTGCTCGCGCTCGGCGTCCGGCGCGCCGGGTGAGTACACGTGGCGCCACACCCAGTCGAGATTCGGCGTCGACAGGCGCACCACGCCCTCCTCGCCGAGCACCCGGCGACACTCGACCAGGAAACCGAGGGCGTCGCTCACCGGCAGATGCTCGAGAAAGTGCTCCGCGAAGATGAATCGGTGGGGGCCGTAGGGAAGACCGCGGGTGACGTCGAGGGCGCGGTCGACCTCGGGCAGGGTTTGGAGATCGACGTTGATCCAGCCTCGGAGTCGCTCATGGCCGCTGCCCACGTGCAGGCCTCGGGCGTCCGCCGCGGGGCGGTAGGGCACCAGGCGCCGCCAGATCCGATGCTTCACGAAGCCGCGCAGCGGGCGTGAGCGATAGCGGGCGAAATCCCTGGCTCGCAGATGAAGCGGCTTGGGGGAGGAGCGGCGGGGCGGCTGATGAGTCACCGCGCGATGCTATGCCCAGTGGCCCGGAACTCTGAAATGGAGCCGAGATGCGGGTCGCAAGGTCCAGGAGGTAACATGAAAGCCTGCGGGTCGTACTTCTGTCAGCGGGAAGTCCGCGTCGATTCGCACACCCATTCCCACACCCCTGAATGAGCGCCCGCCTCGGAAGCGCAGCGATTCCCTGCCGGAACGCTCGCGGCCAGGCTTCCGCGAGCCGCTCCACTCCGCTTTCAGTAGTTTTAAGGATCGAAAATGACCTTGAACCGTTCCTCGAGGGGCCCGCGGGTCCCGCGGCTTTTCATCCCGCTTCTGCTCGCGGCTCTGCTCGGCGGCGGCTGCGAGAATTTCGACGGCGCCATGCGCGGCGTCCGGGGCGGTGGCGGCGAGAAGGCGGCCGAGAGCAAAGCCCAGAAAAAGGACCTGGTGCCCGTCGAGGTGGCAGGTCTTGAGCGGGGCGGCATCGAGGCCGTGCTGCGCTTCTCCTCCAATCTCGAGGCGGAGAGTTCCGTGCAGGTGTTCTCCCAGGCGTCGCGCATCGTGCGCGAGCTGCGGGTCGAGGAAGGCGATCAGGTGCGCGAGGGTCAGGTGCTTCTGCGGCTCCAGAACGAGGAGCAGACGAGCGCGATCACCCGCGCCGAGAGTCAGCTGAAAAAAGCGCGCCGCGAGCTCCAGCGCCAGGTCAACCTCTTCGAGAAGGAGCTGATCAGCGAGCAGGCGATGAACGACGCCACCTATGAGGTAGAGCAGCTCGAGATCGCCCTCGTGGACGCCCAGCGGGAGCTTTCCTACACCGAGGTCAGGGCGCCGATTCGCGGCACGGTCACCTCGCGCCTGGTCAACCTCGGCGATACCGTGACGATGAACCAGCATCTCTTCGATCTGGTGGATTTCGACACCCTGGTGGCGCGCGTCTTCGTGCCCGAGAAGGATCTCTCGCGCCTGGAGGTCGGCCAGGCGGCCCGCGTGTGGTCTCAATCCCTCGAGGAGCCGAGGCGCGGCGAGGTGATCCGCATCTCGCCGGTGGTCGACCCGCGCAGCGGCACGATCAAGGTCACCCTCGGCATTCCGCGCAACCAGGGCCTGCGGCCGGGTCAATACGTCGAGACCGAGCTGGTGGTGGAGACCCTAGAGCAGGCCCTTCTGATCCCGAAACGCGCCCTGGTTTTCGACGATACCCGAGTCTTTGTCTATCGGTTTGGCGAGCTCTCCACGGTCGAGCGCCTCGAGATTGAGACGGCCGTCGAAGATCGCGATCACGTGGTCGCGACCGGCGAGATTCTGGCCGAGGGCGATCGGGTGGTGATCGCCGGTCAGGCGGGCCTCAAAGACGGCATGAAGGTGCGCCTCGCCGAGTCAGGGCGCGGCGATCTCGCCGCCGAGGCGGAAAGGTCCGAGCTTTGAGCGAGGCCGGGCAGCCCGAGCCGCCCGCCGAGAGTTTCAGCACCTCCCGGCCGGTGGCCGTGCTGATGGTCTTTTTGGCCGTCGTCGTTTTCGGCTTTTTTTCCTACGGTCGCCTGCCGGTCACCCTGATGCCGGAGCTGTCGTACCCGACCCTCACCGTGCGCACCGAATACCCTGGCGCGGCCCCCGAGGAGGTGGAGAACGACATCAGTCGACCGATCGAGGAGGCCCTCGGCGTGGTCGCCGGCCTGACCAGCATCTCGTCGATCAGCCGGGCCGGCGTCTCCGACGTGATTCTCGAGTTCGGCTGGGATAGCGATATGTCCGAGGCGCTCCAGGACACCCTGGAGAAGCTCGATCTCGTCTTCCTGCCCTCCGAGGCGCAGCGTCCCCTGATCCTGCGCTTCGACCCGTCCCTCGATCCGGTGATGGAGCTCTCGCTGTCGGGCGAGGGCGAGCTTTTCGAGGGCGAAGACGGCCTGCGCCGCCTGCGCCGCCTGGGCGAGCTGCAGGTGCGGCGGGCCCTCGAACCCATCGAGGGGGTGGCCGCGGTGCGCATCCGCGGCGGCCTGGAAGAAGAGATCCACGTCTCGGTCAGCGAGGAGCAGCTGCGGCGCAGCGGACTGTCGATCCGCCGGGTGATCGATCGACTGTCCCAGGAGAACGTCAACGTCGTCGGCGGCACGATTCAGGAAGGGCGCACCGAATACATGGTGCGCACGGTGAATGAGTTCATCAGTCTCGATCAGATCCGCACCATGGTGGTCGCCCGGGTTGACGAGCGCGACGTGCGTCTCGAGGATCTGGCGAGCGTCGAGGTCGGCCACAAGGAGCGCGAGATCCTGACCCGCTCGGAGGGCAGCGAGAGCGTCCAGATCGACCTCTATAAGGAGGCCGACGCCAACATGGTGGCGATGGCCGCCCGCGTGCGCGCCCGGCTCGGCGCCACCGACTCATCCGGCGGCGCCGAAGCCGTAAGGCGCGGGTCTGCTGCTCGAGGGCAGCCCCGCTACGGTTTGTCGAGGCAGCTCGAGCGCACCGAGGGGGCGCGCCTCGAGGTGGTGGCCGACCGCTCTCTCTTTATCGAGAACAGCATCGAGGAGGTGCGACAGACGGCCGTCTTCGGCGGTTTCCTGGCCGTCTTGGTGCTCTTCCTTTTCCTGCGCAACGCGCGCTCCACGGCCATCGTCGCGGTGTCGATCCCGATCTCCCTGATGGTGACCTTCGCTCCGCTCAACGCCCTCGGGGTGTCGCTCAACATCATGTCCCTGGGCGGCCTGGCCCTCGGAATCGGCATGCTGGTCGACTCGTCGATCGTGGTGCTCGAGTCGATCTTCCGCTGCCGGGAGGAGGGCGACGGCGTGGTGCGGGCGGCGGTGCGCGGCACGCGCGAGGTGCGCGGAGCGGTCATCGCCTCGACCCTGACCTCGATCGCCGTGTTCTTCCCGATGATTTTCGTCGAGGGCGTCGCCGGCCAGGCCTTTGCGGATCTCGGCCTGGCGGTGGTCATCTCCCTGCTCGCGTCTCTGGTGGTGGCGCTGGTTTTCATTCCCATGCTGGCCAGTCGGCGCGGCCTGTCTCCCGAGGACGATCTCGCGGAGGGCGTCCGGGAGTCCTCGCCCTCGAACGGACCCTGGGCGAGCTTCAGCGGCGACTGGCGGCGGGCCGCCGCCTGGCGTCGCGGGGGCTCCGCGGCGCGCTCCTTGGCGTGGCCCGGGGTGGCCCTCTACCTGGTGCTGCGCCTGCTCCTCCACGCGCCCTTGGCCCTCCTCGCATTTCTCGTCTTCTCGGCGATCACGGCCCTCGTCTTCCTGGTCAAATACCTGGCCAAGGCTCTGGGCTTCGTCTTCTCGGCCGCGTCGAAACCCCTCCTCGCCCTCACCGGCGGCGCCCTCGACTCCCTGCAAAACCGCTATCCGAAAGCGCTGCGCCGCGTTCTGGCCGGCGGCCCGGCCGCGTTCGCGGCGCTCACCCTGGCGCTCTTTGCGGCGGTGGTCTGGCTGGGCGTGGGCCTCGAGAGCGAGCTTCTGCCCGAGATTCATCAGGGCGAGTTCACGGTCGAGGTCGCTCTGCCCGTAGGGACGCCTCTCGAGGCGACCGACGCGCTCGTGAAGCCGGTGGAGCAGGCCATCCTGGCCGAAGAAGAGAGCGTCGAGAAGCTGCTGGTGGCGGTGGGCTATGACGTCACCAACTCCCAGCGCAGTGACGAGGGCGAGCACACGGCGCGCTTCCGGGTGCTTCTGCCCAGCTCCGATCCGCGTCTTGAGGAAGAGGTGATCGCCCGGCTGCGCGCTCGCTTCGAGAGCATTCCGGATCTCGAGGCGCGGGTGGTGCGACCGGTGCTCTTCAGCTTCAAGACGCCTGTCGAGGTGGAGGTCCACGGCGACAACCTGGACCGCCTCCAGGAGTGGGCATCGCAAGCGCGCGAGGCCATGGGCGCCATGACCGAGCTCGCCGACGTGGAGTCGACCCTGCGGCCCGGCGCCCCCGAAATGCAGATCGTCTACGACCGCGACCGCCTGGCGCGCTACGACCTCGAGATCTCGAGCGTCGCCGAGATGGTGCGCGATGCGGTGAAGGGCCGGGAGGCGACGCGCTACAACCTGACCGATCGGCGCATCCCGATCATCGTGCGCTTCGCCGAGGAAGACCGTTCCGCGGTCGACGACGTGCGCCGCCTGGAGATCAACCCGGGGGCCGAGCGCCCGATCCCCCTCTCGGCGGTGGCCGAGGTGCAGCTCGGCAAAGGCCCGAGCGAAGTGCGTCGGGTGGACGGCCGGCGGGTGGCGCTGGTGCGCGCCAACCTTGCCTCGGGCTCCCTGGGCGCCGCCGCCCGGCGGATCGAAGAAGGGCTGGGCGGCCTGGAGTGGCCGGCGGACATGACCTTCTTTCTCACCGGCCAGAACGAGGAGTGGCAGCGCAGCCAGAAGAGCCTGCTGCTCGCCCTCGGGCTGTCGATTTTCCTGGTCTACGTGATCATGGCGGCGCAGTTCGAGTCTCTGGTGCACCCCCTGGTCATTCTCTTCACCATCCCCTTGGCCTTCCTCGGCACCTTCGCCGGGCTGCATGCCATGGGCATCAGCCTGTCGATCGTGGTCTTTCTCGGCATGATCATGCTGGCGGGCATCGTGGTCAATAACGCCATCGTGCTGGTCGACTACACGAACCGTCTGCGCGCCCGCGGCCTCGATGTGCTGGAGGCGGTGGTGGAGGCGGGCACGGTTCGCCTGAGGCCGATCCTGATGACCACGGCGACCACCGCCCTCGGCCTTCTGCCCATGGCCCTCGGCCTGGGGGACGGCGCCGAGATCCGGCGGCCCATGGCGATCGCCGTGATCAGCGGCCTTCTGGTTTCGACCGCTCTCACGCTCTTCATCGTGCCGACGGTCTACGTGCTGCTCGACCGCCTGCGGGCGCGGGTCCTCTCGCGTCGCGGCGGCCGCGCGGACGGCGGTGATTTCGAGGCGGAGCCCGCGCTGCCGTGAGCGCCGGCAAGCCGAGCGCCGAGGGTTCGTCGCCGCCCTCCCGCGAAGCGGGCGGCGAGCGCACGCGCATCCTGCCGCGCTTCTCCCTCGACCGGCGCATCGCCGTGCTGGTTCTCTTGGCCACGATTCTGGTGGTCGGCTCGATCGCGACCCTGCAGCTCCCCCTCGAGCTGCTGCCGCGCGGCCTCGAGGATCCCAACCTGGCCGTTCAGGCGACCTGGCGTAACGCCCCCGCCCAGGAGATGCTCGACCAGATCGCCCTGCCCCTCGAGGAGGAGCTGTCGACCGTGGCGGGGGTGCAGAATATGTTCACCTACGCCACCACCGGGCTGACCCGCGTCCGCTTGAGCTTCAAGGGCACCGCCGACTTCGGTTTGGCCTATCGCGAGGTGCGCGATCGCCTGGAGCGCGCTCGGGCGCGCATGCCCGAAGACGTCGAGCGGCTGGAGATCCGCCGCGCGACCGACGGCGAGTTCCCGGTCTTCGCCCTGGGAATCGCCATCGATCCCGATCTCACCAACTCCTACGATCTGATTCAGAACGAGATCGTGATGCCGATCAGCCGTCTCGACGGCGTGGCCGCGGTGGACGTGCAGGGGCTGGTCGAGAAGGAGGTGCTGATCGAGCTCGACCGGGAGCTGACCGAGGGCGCGGGCCTCAATATCTTCGAGCTGGGCCAGAGCCTCGCGAGCGACAACTTCACCCTGGCCAGCGGGCACGTGGAGTCCGGGGGGCAGAAGCTGCTGCTGCGCTCGGTGGCGAAGTACCCGGATCTCGAGGCCCTGCGTCAGCGCACGATGAGCGAGAACGTGCGCCTCGGCGATATCGCCACGGTGCGCTATGGCGTGCCCGACGCCTTCTTTCGCGCCCGCGCCAACTCGCGCCCGGCAAATTTCGCCGTCGTGTTCAAGGAGAGCGAGGCCAACGCTCTCGACGTGTCCGATCGGGTGGCGGCGGCGGTGGAGAAAATGCAGGCCAACCCCCGGCTGCAGCAGGTCGAGCTGCAGGTCTTCTTCAACCAGGGGCAGACGATTCTCGAGTCGCTCTTCGTGCTTCTCGACTCCGGGCGAATCGGCGCCGTTTTCGCCGCTCTGATTCTCTTTCTCTTTCTGCGCCGCCTGCGCATGACGGTGATCATCGCCCTGTCGATTCCCCTCTCGCTCTTTATCGGCCTGACGGCGATGTATTTCTTTGGCGAGACCCTGAACCTGATCAGCCTGCTCGCCCTGATGATCTCGGTGGGCCTGCTGGTCGACAATTCGGTGGTGGTGGCGGAGAACATCTTCCGCCTCCATCAGTCCGGGGTTCCTCGCAGGGAGGCCTGCATCCGCGGCGCGAGCGAGATCTCCCTGGCCATCGTGATGGCCACGCTGACCACGGTGATCGTCTTCTTGCCGGTGTCGCTGGTCGAGGGACAGGGTCAATTTCTTCTGCTGAGGCTCTCGATCCCGATCACCGTCTCGCTTCTGGCCTCCCTGCTGGTGGCCCTGATCTTCGTGCCGCTGTCGGTCTACCTCACGCTTTTGAAGCGAGGGGCCGCCGCCGAAGAGGAACCGCAGCGGCAGCCCCTCGGCGAGAGAGTGCGCGCCCTGCTGCAGTGGCTCTACGAGCAGAGCTTCGGGCGCCTCAACCGGGGGTACAACCGGCTGCTGGCGTCCTCGCTCAGCCACCGGGGCGAGCTGGCGATGGCCATCCTGATCGTTCTCGGGATCACCGCGGCCTGGCCTCTCCAGCGAATCGAAATAGGCGTGGCGCGCGAGCAGGAGCGAGCGGGCTTCGACATGGATATCTCGCTGCCGCAGTCGAATTCCTTCGAGGAGACCGAGGCCCATTTTGGGCGTATCGAGAAGATTCTCGAAGAGAAGCAGGACGAGTGGGATTTGCGCACCTACGTGTTTTTCCACGATCGCTCGCGGGGCAAAGTCCAGGGCTGGTTCAACGCGCCCCGCACCAATCAGCTGACGGCCCGGGAGCTGACCAAAGAGCTGGTGGAGCTGATGCCCGAGCGGGCCGGTGCGCGCGTCTCCCTGGGGCAGCGGTCTTCGGACGAGGGTGAGCGCAAGAGCCTGCACACTCTTCGTCTGGTGGGCGACGATCCGCGGCAGCTCGGCGAGCTGGTGAAGGATCTCGAGCCGGCCTTCCTGGGCGTTGAGGGGGTGCTCGGCATGCGCCGTTCGGCGCGTCAGGAGGCCGACGCCCTGGCCGTGCGCCTGGACCGCGAACGCACTCAGCGGCTGGGCATCAATCCGCTGGCGGTCGCCGGCGTGGTGCGCAACTCGATCGGCGGACGCTCGCTGCCGAAGTTCTATCGCGACGGTCGCGAAATTCCGGTGCGGGTGCGCTTCCAGGAAGAGGATCGCCAGAGCCTGGCCCAGCTGCAGGATTTCAGGGTGCCGTCGCCCGGCGGGCCGGTGGCTCTCTCCTCGGTGACCTTCACCGAGCGGCTGCAGTCCTCCAACCGCATTTCGCGCGTCAACAAACAGGTGTCGCGGTCCCTCACCCTGGAGCTGGAGGAGGGCCGAGAGTCGGCGACCCGCAAGCGGCTGAACGCCCTCGCGGCGCGGCTCGATCTGCCCGAAGGCGTGCGCTTTGGCAGCCCGCGGCGCGGCGGCGGCGCTCAGGACGAAGCCAAGGAGGTCGCGTTCGCGGCCCTTCTCTCGGTGATCTTCATCTATCTCCTGATGGGTTTCCTGTTCGAGAGCTTTATTCTGCCCCTCTCGATCGTGTCGACTATACCGCTGGCCGCCCTGGGCGGAATCTGGGGTCACTTTATAACCGGCATCGAGCTCGACACCCTCGGCTTTGTCGGTGGGGTGCTGCTGATCGGCGTGGTGGTCAACAACGGCATCGTTCTGGTGGACTACATCAACCGGCTTCGTTTGGAGGGTAGACCCCGAAGCGAAGCCGTACTGGTGGCCGCGGATCGCCGATTTCGGCCGATCATGATGACGGCTTTGACGACCATCTGCGGCATGGTGCCCCTGGTCCTCGGGGGTCAGACCACGATGGTCCTCTCGTACGAAAGTTTCGGCATCACCCTGATCGGCGGCATGACCGTGGCGACTCTGCTCACCCTTCTGGTGGTGCCGGTGGCCTACACCCTGGTCGACGATCTGCGCCTCAGGCTCGAGGGCATCGTGCGAAAGGTTTTTTGGCCCGAGCGTTCGCCCGAGGGCGCCGAAGAAGATCCCGCGGTCGCGGAGGGCTGAGCCACGAGGCTGCCTCTCGCCGAGCGCCGGCGCGGCGAGATAGATCCTGAAACGCGCGCCTGAATAGGGCAGAGCCGCTCAGTCGGCCTCGAGTTCCTGGGCGATCTTGAGGACCTGCTCGCGAAGGTGAGGATGTTTGGTCGCGATGCGGTCGAAGGAGGCTTTGTCGATCTCGAGCAGCTCGCACTCTTTGGCGGCGGTGACGGTGCGGACGCGCTGCTCGTCCTGCAGGACGCAGCGGGTGCCGAAGAAGTCTCCCGAGCGCAGGAGGTTGACCTGGCGATTGCGGCCGAAGGTGTCTCGGCGGTAGCAGCGCGCGGTGCCGTTTGCCAGCACGTAGAGGCTGCTGCCCGGCTCTCCCTCGGTGTAGATGATGGATCCGGGCTTCTTGACGGTCAGGCGAATGTTGGAGAAAAGCTCCCAGATCTCTTCGCTCGAAAGGCCGCTAAAGAGCGGCGACCAGTGGAAGTTGTCGCGCTTCTCGGCGTCTCCGATCCACACGTCGGACAGCACGTATTCCGAGGTCACCACGGAGCTGTGGCCGTCGTGCACGCTGCTGGTGCCGGAGGCTGAGGCCGAGGCGCTGACCGCGGTCTCGGGAACGAGTTTGGCGAGGCGGCCTTCGACCGAGGCGGTGGGGTCGATGCGCTGGATCTTTTTCAGAATTGCGAGGGCCTTGGCCACAAAGCCCTCGGCGGCGAGGTCGTCGACCAGCTTGGCCAAGATTTGGAGCGCGCGGTGGGTGTCGCCGCTTTTCTCGAGGGCGTCCGCCAGCTGGAGCCTCATGGAGACGCTCTCGGGGGAGTCGCGCAATTTGCGATCGAGGATTTTGATCGCCTTGGAATACTGCCGCTTCGCCAGCAGGGCGCCGACGTCGTCGCCGTCTCCGAACCACTTGAGCATGGGTAGGTCTCCGCTGATCACCGGTCCGCCGCCGCGCGAGGTCCCACGGCGCGGCGTGCGGGCAGCCGTCCGGCGATTCTACAGACTGATCCTCGCGGTGTGCGGCGGAGTCTCAAAGTCCGGTGCGCCGCCGCACGGCGCCCCAGGCCGCGGTCTCGAAGTCGCTCCACAGAAGAGCGGCCGCGGGCTCGCGCAGGGTGACGAGGACGCTGGGCGGCGGGCTCCCTCGCCACGTCAGGTGACCCACTCGGGTGCAGGTCTCGCCGCCGCCCGCCGCCACGGTCAGGCGGCCGCTGCGCGCCGGGCCGCGGTAGCGAGCCTCCACGGCGAGCGCGCCGTCGCCCGAGAGGGAAGCCTGCAGGTCGAGGGCGCCGCCGCCCCCGGGTCCGACCTCTTCTGCCC
>JBCCLG010000049.1:0-14199 GCA_039027015.1 Acidobacteriota bacterium
CCGGGCCGGAGTCCTCGTCTCCGGGCTTTATCTCGGCGACCTGGAAGGTGCCGTCGGCCGTGCCGTCGGACGTCCACAGCTCCTCGCCGCTTTCCTCCGTGAAGGCCGTGAAGAAAAGTCTCTGGCCGACCGCCGTCAGCTGCGCGAGCTCCGAGCCGGACGCGCTGCCGTCCAGGTCCTTCACGAGGGCCGCGCCGGCGGCGGTGCCCGTGGTGCTCCACAGCTCGCGGCCGACGGCGGAGGTAAATGCCGTGAAGAAGAGGCGATCGCCCACCACCGTAAAGTCCGCGGGCGCCGACGCGACGCTGCCGGGCTCGAGATCGATCCACGGCGCCGTGCCCTCGGGAGTGCCGTCGGACGTCCAGGGCTCGATTCCCGAGGTGCCGGCGGAAGCGGCGAAAAAGACACGGCCGTCGAAGACCGTCAGCTCGAGGGGCACCGAGCTCGCGGGCCCGGGCTCGAGATCCAGGATCGAGGTGCCGGCGACGGTGCCGTCTGAGACCCACAGCTCTTCGCCGTGGACCGCATCGTCGGCCGCGAAGAGGATCGTCGAGTCTAAGAATACGAAATCTCGGGGATCCGAGCTGAACGAGGAAGCGCTGGTCAAAACGTCGGTGCCGGGCTCGGTGCCGTTTGAGGTCCACAGCTCCTCGCCGACGTCCTCGCCCCCCACGGGCGCTCGGGCGCTGAAGATCAGGGTACCGCCGCTGACCGTGAGATCCCCCGGCCGCGAGCCCGAGATGCCCGGATCGAGATCGACGACCTCCACGGTGCCGGATTCGGTGCCGTCTGAGGTCCACAGCTCCTCGCCCAGCTCCCCGGCGGCGAGGAAGTAAAGCTCGCCGTCGAGCTCGCGGAAAGAGCCCGGAGAGGATGAGTCCGGCCCCGGGCTCATGGCCATATCTTTCACCAGATCGGTGGTCGCCCCGGTGCCCTCGGTGGCCCACAGCTCTCGGCCGAGCGTGCCGTCGTCGGCGCTGAAGAAAACCTTGCCTCCCAGCGCGAAGAATTGACTGGGCAGCGACGAGCCGGCTCCTGGATGGATATCTTTGACGAGGGTGGCGCCGGCCCCGGAAATCTTCCAGAGCTCAACCCCCGAAGAGCCGTCGTCGGCGGCGAAGAGGATCTCTCCGGCGCCGTCGAAGCTGTAGGGGCCCGGGTTTGAACCGGCAGCGCCGGGGGCGATGTCGGCCAGCTGCACCGTCCCGAGAGCAGTGCCGTCGCTGCGCCAGGGCTCTGCGCCCGAGGCCGCGGTGGAGGCGGTGAACACCACCGAGGATCCCGCCGCGGTCAAGCGCGTGGGGTTCGAGCCCGCGGCGCCCGGCTCGAGGTCGAGGACCCGGACGGTCCCGGAGTCGGTGCCGTCGGTCATCCACAGCTCCCGGCCCGCGAGATCGTCCTCCGCGGTGAAGAACACCCGGGCGCCTGCGCCGGTGAGTCCCAAGGGACTCGAAGGTCGCGTACCCCGGGAGAGATCCACGACCCGGCGGGTTCCCGCCTCGGTGCCGTCGGTCTTCCAAAGCTCGGGATCGGAGCCGAAGGAGCCCGTCGCGCGGAAAATCAGCTCGGAGCCCAAGCGCACCAGGTTTGCCGGTGACGAGCCCGTGGCGCCGAGGGCGATATCGGCGACCTGCACGGTGCCTTCGGCCGTGCCGTCGGTCTTCCACAGCTCGCGACCGCTGAGTCCGTCATCGGCGGCAAAGAAGATCTCGCCGCCGAGGCGGGCCCACTCCCGGGGATCGCTCGACCCACGGCCTGGGTGGAGGTCGAGCAGGAGGCGGGTGCCTTCGGCCGTGCCGTCGGTCATCCACGGCTCCTGCCCGTAGAGGCCGTCGCTCACCGAGAAGAGCGCCAGCGAAGCCCCGCCGAATGGGTTTTGCACCGACAGCCCGTGTTCCGGGTCGCCCGCCGAGTTGATGTCCCGAAGAAGCCGCGGCGCATCCGCGGCAGCCGGCGGACTGTTGAGAAGCGCCAGGAGCGGCAGAAGCGTCAAGGGTCCCGCGATCAAGGCGCGGTGAGGTAGGTAGACAGGTCGCATGGTGCTGGGTCTCCACGGTCGGTTCGAAGGAGGGGGATCACCCTTCCTCGCGACGGCCGGCCCCGAAATCGGACACGAGCTCCCGGCCTTGAACGCTTCCCCAAAGCCTCGATGCCTGGCCGGTGACCCAGCGCGACGGGCCTTTGGCCAAGAATGCGACAATGTCCGCGATGCTCCTGACCCACGCCGGTCCAGCCCGGTCTTGATCGAACCAGGTGCCCAGCCAAGCCCATGAACCGCCGACTTCCCGCGATCTACGAGCCAGAACCCCCGCGCGATCCGCGCCCCAGAGAGCCGAGCTATGCCGGACTCTCTCAAGACGCCCGGCGCAGCCTGGTCCTCGGCGCTGTGCTCGGGTGGACGGCCTACCTGATTCCCTTCACTCGATTCATCTTCAGCTATCTCGGAACCCTGGTGCATGAGCTCGGCCACGCCGCGGCCGGAATCGCACTCGGCTCGCCGTCTCTACCCGCCTTCGACTTCAGGTATGGCGGTGGCGTCACCCGGATCGGGGAGCGCAGCCCCCTCGTGTTCGCGTGCTGCCTTCTCGCCCTCCTATGGCTCGCCGCCCGCTGGTGGAGCGCGCCCCGCCTACGCCCCGCCGCCGTCGCGCTCGTGATCGGCTACGGCCTCGTCGCTTTCACGCCGCTGCGAGAGATGGTGATCCTCGCCGCGGGCCACGCTTTCGAGCTGCTCTTCGCGGGCATCTTTCTCTACCGAGCTCTTTCCGGCTCCGCCATTATCCGCCCCGTGGAGCGGCCTCTCTACGCCGCCTGCGCCGTTTTTTTGCTCACTTCCGATCTCCGCTTCAGCTGGGATCTCATGACGGATCAGGACGCCCGCGCCGCCTACGAAATGAGCAAAGGCGGCAGCCTGCTGGGCGATTTAACGCGACTCTCGAGCGAATTCCTCGACGCGTCCCTCTCGAGCACGGCCTCCCTGCTTTTCTTTGGGGCCCTGGCGACGCCTTGGATCACCTACGGGCTGTTCCGAAAGAACTCGGGCCCCGTTTGACGAGACCCTTCTGAGCCAGAGCGCCACGTCAGGCCGAAAGCGCACCGCCTATAACTTCAAAGACGAATTCCAGAACCACCCCTAGAACGTCCACGTCCGTCAGGCCTTCCAGCAAGAATCCACCGACATCCGAATCGGTTGAGGAACCTGAGGCCGCCTTCCCTGAGAGGAGGTGGTTCAAGTTCTTCTTGTCCAAAAGCACCCCGCCGCAAGCAGCGCATTTCCTGAATCCCGTGCCGCGGTAGTCGCCGAGGGTCAGGGCGAACTGTTGACATCGGGGACACTTCCGCTCACTTCCACGAACTGCATGCTGGAGATCCCTGTCCGAGAGCGCGCGATCGCTTTTCCATCCCGGGTGTTTTGTGAGAAAGGCTTGAAGCTCGGCCCGATCGAACCAAAGGGCCCCGCAGCTATCGCAGCGATCGAGGTTAATTCCTCGAGTCTTAAACTCAACGAGATTTCCGGCGCATTCTGGACATCGCATCCCAGCGCTACGTTTCTGCGGGCAGCTCAATTCTGCGGTTCCTAGCGGCCTACGCGCCGACGCTGCTCCCAAAATGAACGATCGGCTCTTTGCGATACGGGATTCGCCACCAGCCGCCGGCGCCATTTCATCACCGAATGCCACGCTTATTGGGAGAGGCCCGCAAAAAACTTCTCAGATCCTGAGCCAATGCCGAGCCCGTCTTCCGCGTTCATCAGTGAGCCGGAAAGAGCACGCTCTTTCCTTCCAAACAAGCCATCTCACTGAAGGAAGAACACCCAATGAACCATCGAAAATTGCCGGCCGCTTGCCGAGCTTTCGTCGTGGCGGGACTCGCGACTTTGTTGCCCGCGCTGGTGCCAGGACTCGTTCCCGAAGCTCAGGCGGAGAAGCCTCCCGGTGAAGAAGTCACGGCGATCCCGATTCGAGAGCAGCTCCGTCACGCCTTCAGCGCCGTGCAGCCGCATCAGGTGCCTTCGGGCATCCTGCTCGAGGTCGGCGCCGTCTTGGATCGCGAGGCGATCAGAAAATGGGGCGTCGGATCCGTGGATGACGCGATGGATCCGGAGCGCTATCGTCAAGCGCTCAGTTCCCTGGAGGCGTCCAGGCTCTCTCAAGAAGACGGCCCCATGATCCAGCTTGACGCCATGCGGCGGAGGACCCAGGATCTGCGCGAACTCGAAGCTATGACGCCGCTCAGCCTGGCGATCATCGACTATCAGAGCGCAACCGAGGAGGAGATCGCGCTCGCCGAGCGGGACGAGGAGGGTCGCCTCCACTTCGAAACCCGCGAGATCGGCGAGCCCGCCCGATTCGCAGCCATGTCCCTTATGGCCGATCGCGTTTACGGTCCAGATCCTCAGCTGATTTTGCCGTCGGATCTGGTGGTCACCAATGTCCCCGAAGTTTCTCCCCACGATCTGCAGATCAGCCTTCGCTACTCCGGAGGAGAGAGCTGGCGCGAGGTCATCGTCGATGAGCCTTTCATTGCCAACGGCATCGTTGCAGACAGCGAGGGCTTCGCTCATTTCGACTTCAAGGTCTCGGGCGGTGGCGCCTCTTACGAGTTCGGCGGCCGGGCGCGGCTGATCTTTTCAGCTGTCCAGGGAGAGTCGTGCGACATCAACTTCGTCACCGATCCGATCACCGGAGCGAGCGTCAATATCCGCATCATTCCGAACCCGGGCTCGATCGAGACCGACGGCACCAGGTGCGTTCCGAGGCTGCGGCAGCCTTTGATCGCGGTGGACGGTTTCGACGTCAAGAACGACAGGACTCTTGACGAAGTCTGGGGGGAATTCGGCACGTCCCTCGAGGCATTTGGTCGCCTCGGCTATGACCTGATACTCGTCGACTATCGAGACGGCCGAGACTTCATCGGAAATAACGCGAACGCCATCAGGGAGCTGCTGGTCCGCCGCCTGCCGAACTATATGGAGCCCGGTTTCGAGCACGTGGAGGCTGCTCTTATCGGCGGCAGCATGGGATCTCAGACGTCTTTGTGGGCCTTGCGAGACGCGGAATTGATGGGCCTTGATCACAACGTCGGCCTCTTCGTGGCCATCGACGGCCCGTTCATGGGGGCAACCATCCCGGTGGGGCTTATGGCGCTCGTTGAATTCCTCGCCCCCCTTTCGAATCAGGCCGAAGAGATGCTCGATGGCCTCAACAGCCCAGCAGCTCGGCAGATGCTGCTCAAGAACCGCCGCTACCGGCCCAATCTGGCCTCGATGGATTGGTATAAGCCTGACTTCCTGCACCTCGACTACTACAGCCGGGTTGAGGGCCGGGGTCTGCCGCAAACCACCCGTAACGTGGCTGTGTCAAACGGCAGCGGCAGCGGACATATCCAGAATGACTCGCGACTCGGCGCGAGGGAGCGGATTGTTGATATCTCTACTCTGGGAGGCGCTTTTCTCGCGGGATCTTTGGACGCAACGGCCTGGACGGACAACGACGGTCTCGTCTTTAAAGGCTCTGTGAGGGCGTTCTTTCTGCGGAAACGCTGGTCGCTCGACTTTCAGCCATCTGCCGAGGGCCTCGATCTCGCGTCGGGCGGCTCGAGACCCAACGGCCCGCAGACCGTTTCCGAGCTCGAGGGTGGCATCAAAGGCCTCTTTCTCAATGCCGAAAGCGACAGCCCGAATCAGAACTTCATCCCGACCCATAGCTCTCTTTGGGTGGACGATCGCTTGACCTACCAGCCGTCTGTGGATCCCCTTGTTTTTGACCGCAGCCCCTTTGACGCGCTTTTCTGGGAGAACTGCAACTCGGGTCACGCCACGCCGACCGGTGGCAATATCGCGTTCATTTCCAGCGAACTCATCGCCTTCCGCGATGGTTTGACGCCACCGCCGCAGACCCGGCCTTTCGGCCAGCCCTGCGGCGTGACCTCCTATCGCTATTGGGGTCATGTCGACGCGAATGTGACCCACGGCCGCCTGGGCAGCTGGTTTCTCAATAGCGACGATAAGCACCTTTCAGGCGATTTTGACGGCGATGGCCGGGCCGAGGTCTTCCACGCTCGACCCGCCAGCCGCTGGATGCAGATCGGCGAGTATCCCGGCAGCTCCGGGACTCCTTGGACGACCATCGCCAACAACGGCAATCACCTTGGACGTCTCGACGGCGACGGGCCGAACTGGACCCTGCAGAATAGCGATCGGTTTTTCTCCGGAGACTTCGACGGCGACGCCGTAGACGAGATTCTCGCATTCAACGCGGCCGACGCACGAGCCCGGCTGGTAGAGAAGTCTGGCGGTGAGCTCGCCCGGCTGTGGGATTCCAGGAGCGACGTGCCGGGCAAGATCGGATCTTGGTTCATCAACCCGGGCGACAAAGTCCTGGTCGGTGATTTCGACAGCAACGGCCGCGATGAGCTACTTCTCATCGGGAGAAACGGCTTCGCCCATCTGATCCGCTACACGGGCACAACCTGGAGCCTGGTGTGGGGCAACAATCCCAGTATCGCGCCGAACATCGGCTCCTGGACGCTCCGCCAGGCCGACCGCTTCTACGTCGGAGACTTCAATAGCGACGGTCGGGATGAGCTGCTCTCGGTCAACCCCTGGAATGGCTGGATCGACACCCAGAACTTTCAGGGCGGCACCTGGTTTGGCCGGCCGAACGGCAACAACAGAGGCAACGGCCGTATCGGCGGTCTCGACGTCTCCCTTTTCCTGAACCATGAACGGGTCGCGATCGGTGACTTTGACGCCAGCCGTGTCGGGGAGGAACTGCTCTTTGTGAACAACTTCACCGGTGAATCCAGCACGTTGAGGCATGACCCCACCCTCGGCTGGCGGTTGATCGCCGGCAACGGCGCCTCGCGCCGCTGGGCCCTCTGGTCCATCGCCATTGGGGACCACTACCTTCCCGGTGACTTCACAAACCGGGGCCGAGACGAAGTCCTGATGCTCAGTCCGCTCGGCGCCGCTCGCCTGAGCGAGTTCCCGTAGTCCGCCACCTCCCGCTGGTCGGTGCCGAAGCCCGATTGAGGGCCTCTCTCTTGAGCTTGAGCGCCTGAGGCTCGGGCTTCGCGCCGACCGATTTCTCTCAACTCCCCCAAACCGCAGAGATAACAGGCGAGGTGGCCAACAAGGGGTCGCTAAAATCCCCTGGTGAGCGCTTTGCCTGAGGAGACTCAAGATGACTTGGACTGACTTGCCCCTAGCCCGTCTGCCCTTCTGGGGATTTCTATCTACGGCCTTGACCCTCTGCGCTGTTACCGCCGGTGCCCAGGACCTAACTCGGGAGGTCGCTGCTCTTTCGACGGGAAACGTAGAGTTTCAGTTTGATCTCGGCGAGCTTGAGGATTTCATTTGCATAGAGCCCGTCGCTGAGCCGCGGCCTCTATTTCGCTACGACTATCCGCCCCACATGGCCCAGCCGGTCGTCGTCGCCCAAGGCTGCTGCTCCAAGGCCTTCTTCGATATCGCGCCGATCCTCCATCCGGGAGCCGGGAGCCCCTTGGCCAAGGTCGAGCTCGGAGGCCTATGCACCCAAGAAAGCCAGGAGATCACCCTGAGCTGCGGACGATTCACCTATCGACTTTCAGCCGCCGGCGAGCAGCAGGGAGGCTGGCTGGAAGCGGATCCGGACGCGCCTGAGAACTCGGTCATCGGAGAGATTGCCGTCCATCTTCAAGTGACCTTCGAGGCCACCGACTCTGCGCGCGAGGTCACGTTGACGGCCGGGCTCAACCTCTCTCTCAGCGGAGACGTCGCCTTTCTTGACGCCGACGAACATCCCGTGCCGAGGCCTGGCCTTGACCTCGACTGCGACGGGAAGGAAGACGAGGAGGCCTCCGCCTCTCCCGTCGCCCTCGGATGGCAATCGACGCCTGCCGGACCCAAGCCGGGAGCGATTTGCTTTGAAGACCGGAAGTCCCGAATGACCTGGTGCGCCAGCCCCGAGCCCTGATCCTGATCTCTGGGAAGCGGTCTGCTTAGCCGGGTGCCCGCCTGAGCGTCATGAATCGACCTGCTCTTCGGCTTTCGCCATGCGGTGAGCCGCCCAGCGCGCCAGCGGCGAATTCTCGGGATGGAGTTCGAGGGATTGAAGTCGCAGATGGGCGGAGCGCAGAAGCGCCCGTCCTTCTTCCAGGCGGCCGCTCAGCCTGTGATGCTCGCCTTCCAGGCCTTCGTGCTCGGCCCACAGGGCGCTCTCCCGTTCCACCTCATCAGCCAACGCTCGCCGGGCTGACTCGATAAAGCGGCCCGCGTCGGCCACGTCCCCCCGTCTCAGGGAGAGACGCCCCATCGCCATCAGAGCGCTGACTCGGCCAGGATGGTTTGGCGCAAGCTCCTCGGACTGTCTCTTGAGGACACGCTGGAGCTGAGCCTCGAGCGTCCGCAGCCTTTGGGTGAGTTCTCCCGCCGGGCCCTCAAGACCCGCTTCCCCTTCAGACTTCGTGCTCTCGATCTCCAGGATCTCTTCGAGCACGAGAGCCTTGGCCATCTCAGCCGGAAGGGACGCCGGGGCCTTTCCATCGGCATCTCGGGCTGCGCCTTCGAAGGACGAGGCAAGGCTTTCGAGCGCGCGCTCGGGACGCTGACGCGCGAGCCAGATGCGGGCCCAGCGAAGATCGATGGCCGCCCGGGCGGAGGCGCTCAACCCGGATCCCTCGGCGACCTCGCGGGCGTCCTGCATGAGCCTCTCGGCGTCCGCGACACGGCCCGCCAAAATCATTAGATCGGCAACTTCAAGAGTGGTTTGGACCACCGCTCCGGGCCCCTGCCGCTCAGCCCTCGGGATCCACGGAGCGCACAGGTCGATCGCGGCCTGCACTCGGCCCCTCATCCTCAAGGCTCGGCAGTACCCGAGGGCCAAGGCGCGACTTGTCGGGTGCTCTTCACCGAACACCTGGTCAGCGACTTCGGCCGCTGACCTCGCCATCTTCTCGGCGTCCCGCAGACGGCCGGCCTCCAGCAGCAGCTGACCCAAATTGTGCCGATCTACCAAGAGCTTGGGATGGTTCGATTCTAGATGCCGCTCGTTGATCCGCAGGGCCCTATCGAAAAGCTGGAGCGCCTTGGCTACTTCGCCTCGACGGTGCTCGAGACTCGCCAGGCTCGACATCAGGCCTGCCAGATGCGCTGGATCAAGGCTCGGGTCCGACTCCGCGAGTTCAAGGGCCTCCGCGATCCTCGTCTCCGCCTGGTCGAGCCGGTCTTGGGCTGCCAGGAAAAGGCCATAGTTGTTGAGGCTGCGCGCAAGCGCAGCGGTCTTTCCGAGTCGTCTGCGCAGCTCTATGGCTTGGAGGTACTTCGGCTCCGCTTGGTCTGGGAGGTCGTCCGTCGCGGCCAGCTCGGCCAGCATGTCGAGGCTGTCCGCCAGGTCGCTCTGCGAAGTCCCCTGTGTCTCCTGGCGAAGCTCGAATGCCCTTTCGAGGTGGGGTCTGGCTTCGTCATACCGCCCGAGGCGGAAAAACATGGAGCCGATCATGTCCATCATCTGCGCCTGGACCCTGGGGCGATTCTCTAGCTCATCTTCGATTCGGTCGCTGGCCACCTCGAGAAACTCGATCAGCGTCGTGTCGGAGCCTCGGGTTTGGGCCGGATCGGTGCCCCCGAAAATATCGAGGGTGAATGAGTTGACCTCGAGAGCCTTGGCCCTTTCAACCTCGGCCAGATCCCTCTGCCGCGTGGCTTCGAGGGTCTGAAAGGTCAGCCCCACCAGGAGGGCCAGGATCAGGACGAATCCGGCGGCCCACAGCGGGCGTCTCCTCAAGAACCTGTCCAGCCGATAGGACAACGTGTCAGGTCGAGCAGCTATCGGATGCGAGCCCAGATGGCGGCGGATATCGTCGGCCAGCTGAACCACGGATCCGTAGCGACGCTCGGCATCCCGGTGCATGGCTTTTCGCACCAGGGTGTCTAGGTCACCGGCGAGAGCCTTCTCCAGGCGACGGCGATCGCTTCCTCTGCGCCGGGCGATCTCCTCGGGCAGCAAGATCGGCTGGTCAGCCTGCGGATAGGTCTTCTGAACCGCCTGGCTCGGCCGCTCCGGAGTCCTTTCGCAAATCGCTTCACAGAGCTCGCCAACCCTCCAACCCGAGGTCGGCGAGGAGGGCTGGTGCGGGCGGACGCCGGTCAAAAGCTCGTAGAGAACGACGCCGAGGGCATAGACATCCGTCGCTGTCGTGACGAGCTCGCCCCGCACCTGCTCTGGGCTGGCGTAGGCCGGAGTCATGGGAGCCCCCGCCGTCTGCGTGACTTCTATTTCAAGGTGACCCGCCTTCGGGCCAAGCCATTTTGCGATCCCGAAGTCGAGCAGCTTAGCCGTGCCGTCGGTGGCGACCAGAATATTGCTGGGTTTCAGGTCGCGGTGCACGACCAGCGCCTGGTGGGCGTGGGAGACGGCTTCACAGACCTCAAGGAAGAGCCTCAGGCGAGCGCGCAGGTCGAGCCGGTTTCGGTCGCAGTAGACGTCGATCGGCTCGCCGTCCACGTATTCCATGACGAGGAAGGGGAGGCCCTCTTCGGTGGTGCCGCCGTCGAGAAGAGAGGCTATGTTGGCGTGCTCAAGCCGCGCCAGCACCTGACGCTCCAGGCGGAACCTTTGAAGGGCCTGGTCCCCAGGGGCCAGGCGAAGAATCTTGATCGCAACTCGCTTGTCGAAGGAGCCATCATCGCGGAAGGCTTTGAAGACTCGGCCCATGCCTCCTTCGCCGATCTGCTCATCGAGACGGTACGCCGAAATTCGAGTGCCGACCCGATTCATCTCGGAGCCCAGGGCTTCCGGCCACGGCACCTCCTCGAGGAATTGACTCGCCACCAGATATGCCTCGAGCATCGCATCCACTTCGCGACGCAGAGCCCGCTCGGCGATGGCGTCGAGAAAGGGAACGCGTTCGGCCTCACTCAAGGCTAGAGCATCGACAAAGAGCCTTTTGACCTCGCGTCGACGAGCTATGGCTTGTGAAGACGCTGCCATAACCAAGCTTTAGCGCTCGCCCAATCTCTCTTGACGGTGGCCGGAGAAATTCCGAGGGCGGCGGCGATTTCCTCGATGGTCAGGCCCGCGAAGAATCGAAGCTCAACGATCTTGGCCTCCTGGACGTCGAGCTCCTGCAGCTCGGTGAGCGCCTCGTCGATGGCGAGGACGTCAAAATCAACCGAACCGCCCAGGATCTTCGCCTCGGTGAGCGTCACCCGATCCAAATCACCGCCTCGTTTCGACGCCCGGCGGTGCCGGAAATGATCGACCAGGATTCGCCTCATGAGCTGCCCGGCCACGCCTAGAAACTGCGCCCGATTCTGCCAAGAAATGCGCTCTTGCCCCAGCAGACGCAGATAGAGCTCGTTGACCAACGCCGTAGGTTGCAGGGTGTGACCGCTCGGCTCGCGACGAAAATAGGCTTGAGCCAGGTGGTGAAGCTCGCTGAAGGCTGCTTCCATCAGGTGCTCGAGAGCCGAGGAGTCGCCGGCATTCCAGTCCTCGAGCAGCTTGGTCATCTCATTGGCGTTTGGTTTCATCCCGCAAAAGACTACCCCAGCCTCCTGCTGTCAGGACCCCTTGCGCCGCGAATTCTCTGGCCCTCGGTGGAGGACCACAGGGACGATCTCACGCCCAGGCTTGAGTCGATTCGAAAGACGCTCGGCCCCCCCCTGGTAATTCGAACTCCTGCAAAATAGGACAGGGGAGAAGCGCTCAGCGCGGCTCACTCTTCAAGAGGTTGAGGCCCGAACTCTCGACGAAGCCAGGCCATCGCGACCTGCCACCGCGCCGCCTGGCCATCGATTTCCCGTCTATTGCGGGCTGACCCGCGTGTAAGCTCCGACTTTAGGACAGCTCTCATCCATCCTATCCCTGTGAAAGCGGAGTCTTTGTCATGAGTCCTGATCGATTGCGCCGCATCGCGAACGTTCTGCTCAACGCTCTCGATTTAGAACCGGATCTTCGAAAGACCTACCTGGAGGCCCTCGGTGACCCGGAGCTCCGGCGTGAGGTCGAGCGATGGGTACTCCGGACAGAAGAAGATACGACACTCGCCGAAGCGCGGGCGAGACCCGAAGGCGTCGAGCCTGGCCAGAGACTCGGGTCTTACCGCATCGTGGAGCGAATCGGGGTTGGAGGCATGGGGGTGGTGCTCCTGGCCGAGCGCGAGGACCAGGAGTTCGAGCGTCGGGTGGCGATCAAAATTCTGCGCGCGGGTTTTGATCTTCCGGAGCTCGTCCAGCGCTTCGTGACGGAGCGACAGATCCTCGCCCAGCTCGAGCACCCCCACATAGCCGCACTCTATGAAGGCGGCACGACTTCGGACGGTCGCCCCTACCTCGTGATGGAGCATGTCCAGGGACTGCCCATTCATCAATATTGCGACGAGCAGCGCCTGGGTGTCGAAGAGCGTGTGCGTTTGATGGTGAAGGTCTGCAACGCCGTCGCCTACGCCCACTCGCGCCTTGTCGTGCACCGTGATCTCAAACCTTCGAATCTGCTGGTTACGGAGGAAGGGGAGCCGAAGCTGCTGGACTTCGGCATCGCCAAGTTGCTCGATCCCGAGGCTTTTCCCCTGACGGTCGCCCGCACGGTCACGGGCCAGAGCCCGATGACGCCCCATTACGCGAGCCCTGAGCAGATCCGCGGAGGCGCCATCACCACGGCGTCTGACGTCTATTCTCTCGGCGTCATGCTCTATCGGCTTCTGGCCGGGCGCCTTCCTCACCGGCTGAAAGCCGGAGGTTCGAGGGAAGATCTGCTCAAGGCCATCGAAACCACGCGCCTCAGCCGCCCCAGTGAGGCGGTCCTCGAGGAGTCGGCGCCGGACGACGAAGAGGTTTTCAGCCTGACGGCGAGCCATCGCCAAGCGCTCCATCGAAGCCTTTTAGGCGACCTCGACAGCATTGTGCTCAAGGCGCTACGCCCCGAGGCTCGGCATCGCTACAGCTCGCCGGGCGAAATGGCCCGAGACCTCGAGCGACACCTGAACGGGCTTCCCGTGGCGGCCCGGCAGGACACCTGGCGCTATCGCGCCGGCAAGTTCATCAGAAGGCACCGTCTCGGCGTCGGCCTCACCGCCGCCGCTGCTTTGATGTTGACGACGCTTTCTCTCTTCCTGACGTGGCAGTCCGCGGTGGTCACGCGGGAACGGAACGCGGCTCTGGCCGCCCGAGACCAGGCCGAGGTGGCGAGGAAGGGCGAGGAGAAAGTCGTTTCGTATCTCATCGAGCTTTTTGAAGCCGCCGACCCGCAGAAGAGCCAGGGTGAAGACGTCACGGCTCGCGATCTTGTCGAGGCCGGCGCCGGGCAAATCGAAGATCTCGTGCAGGAGGATCCCGCCGTTGGCGCCAGGCTCGCCTACGCGCTCGCCCGGGTGCACGACGCGATCGGCCTTCTCGACCCGGCGGTCGAGCTCTACCGGCGAACGCAGGAGATTCTCGACGGCCTCGAGAATCCGAGTCGAGTCCTGGCCGCCAGGACTCTCCGGGACCTCGCGGTCGTCTACGTGCAGCAGGGCAAATTCGAAGAGGCGGAGCCTCTTCTCGACGAATCCATCCGCCAAGCCCGGATGACGGACAGCCCCTTCGAGCTCGCCAAGCGCACAAGGGCGCTGTCGTTGGTGAGCCCGCTCCAAACGTGACCTTTACAGACACGAACGGCGTTGAGCACACGATCGCAGGCTTTGCAGGCAAGACTGTCGTGCTCGAGTGGACGAACCCCGAGTGTCCTTTTGACAAGAAGCACTACGAAACTGGTAACATGCAAAAGCTCCAAAAAGAAGCGACCGACATGGGCGCGATTTGGGTTGCAGTCAACTCAGGCGGTGAAGGCAAACAAGGTTCATACGCAACCGATGAAGCCGCAAACGCTGATAATAAAGCCAAAGGCTTTGCCGGGACGGCCTATGTCCGTGATGTAGCGGGTGAGTTTGGAAAAACCTTTGGCGCGAAAACCACGCCGCACATGTACGTGATTAACCCCGAGGGCGTTCTCGCCTATGCCGGTGCGATTGACTCAATCCCATCAGCGCAGTTTGAAGACGTTGAGAAAGCCGAGAACTACGTCATGGCCGCTGTTAAGGCGATTGCCGCTGGTGAAGAGGTTTCACCATCAAGCACTCAGCCCTACGGGTGTTCAGTTAAGTACGCGAACTAGATTTGCGACTGCTGGACGCTAAGCGCGTTGCTTTATCGGTTATGTACGTGTTTGTACACTGCTC
>JBCCLG010000050.1:0-13958 GCA_039027015.1 Acidobacteriota bacterium
ACAGGCACGATTATCGGCTCTCTCGTCGTGGAGGATGACCTTCTGTGGACCTCAGCGTTCCGAATGGATACCGGCCACGAACTCTTTCGCCTCGATCTCTCCTCCTATGTGGCCCAGCCGCTCTTCGCCGATGGTTTCGAAAGCGGCGACGTCTCGGCGTGGTCGTCGACCCTGCCGTGAGGAGCTTTTCACGGGTTGCGGGAGCCCGACATTGCCCCAACCGCCTCCGTGCGGCGTTGCATGAATCCAACGGGGTCCGAGGATGTCCTTTCACTCTTCCATACACAACCTCTGGTTATTCTCCGGTGACTGAAAACATCTCTCAATTCCACAAGACGTTCAGGGAGTGGGTACGCCAGGTTGGCAAGCTCCTCCGCCAGGAGTGAGCCCTTTGATCGAAAAAGAGCTGAGGCGTAGAGCTCTGGAGATCCTCGAGATGGAGGACGCGGAAGAGGGCCTTGCGGAACTCGTTCGCTGGCTCGATCTCGAAATCTATGGCGAAGGGAAGCGGGAAGAGCTTGCCCACCAGATCTTCATGCTGGCCTTGATTGCGCTCGGGGATCTGGTCCTCGGAGTCCGCCACTCACAGGCGCGTCCCGCGATTCAGCGCACGATCTTCGCCGCTGAAGAGTGCTTTGCCAATCCCGGAGGGGCCCGACTCGATGGACTCTTCTCCGAGGCCACGAAGACCTATCCGTTTGGCCCGGGAGAGGGGTGCTATGCGATACCAGCCACAGGCGTGGAAGGCTGCGGACCCGGCAGCGGTTGTCGCACCGGTGTCGGTACTCTCGCCTGTCAGGGCATCCCCGCGCGCCAGATCATGGACCACTTCCGCAAAGAGCTGGTCCCGTGGCTCGAAGAAGAGCGGCCTGAGCTCTAGTTCGAAGTCAGTGGTCGAGTCGGCGGGCCAGGCGGCTGAATCATGGTCGCATCACGGCCGCGCCGGTCAGACCCGGGTCTCCATGTTGATCTTGAGGGTCTTAACCAGCGCCCTGATCGCCGCCAGCTCGCTCTCGAATTGCCGAACCAGGTCCATTTCCTCGACGGGCCGACTCGCGTCTTGGATCTCGAAGTGCTGCATCTTGATCAGCGGGCCCTTGAAGATTCTGGCCCACAGCGGCTGATTTCTCCGCGTGTCCAGCGTGATTAGGAGGTGCTGCTCGTGAAATGCGGCGCGAAGTCGGGTTCGCTGACCGAGAAGATGCTGCACCTCGACCAGGCGCTCCATAAGGCTCGGCGTGAGCAGGTATCTCGCCGCAGAAAAGTCATCTGCAGGAGATCTTCCGTTTCCGAGAGATCTCGAACGCCCTGGGGTAGGCGGCCCCTAGCCCACCGGCGCAGGATCGGCAGATACCGCGCGACGAGGTCATCGGCCGCTGTTTCCTCTCCGTTCCGATACCGGTGGAGGAGCTGGGTCGTCGAGAGCAGTTGACTTTTTTCACGCACCGAAGGCACCGCCTGAGCAGACCCTCCGAGACTAGCACTCGGCGATCACGACGGCGAACCGGGCGCTCGGTGGAGCGGCGCCTCAATGAAGGCTGGATGTCCCAGGGTCCATCAGGCTCGATCAGGGTCCGACGCCTGGGCCTTGAGGCGAGCCTCCAGAGGATCCGGCAGCGTTTTGACCATCAGCTGAAAGACCGCCGCCGTGCTGGCGCCGAAGAGGAGCAGCCCTGACATGGCTTCGAAAACGGCGAGCAGCCGCCAGCTTTCGGAAAGCGTTAAGTCGCCGTAGCCGAGCGTAGTCGCGGTCACCACGGAGAAGTAGAGCGCGGTTTGAAAGCTCTCGAACTCGCCGCTCCACAGGTAGAAGAGCGCCCAGAGAGCGGCGCCTACAAAGTGGAGAAGGATCATCAGGAGCACCGCTACGCTGAGGAAGGTGGCGCGCTGCGGGGAACCTGTGATCGACGGCGGCGGCATGAGGAGGCCGAGCAGCCTCCCCAGGTGCACCAGCCCGAGGATGTGCAGGCCGACGGTGACGAGCGTCAGAAAGACGCCCCAGGCCATCGACTCGATCATGGGGCAGCCCGGGCGTCCTCAGGTGCCTCCTTGCGCTCGGCACCCGGCGAGCCGCTCGGGGAGCCGGGGTCGGCCGGAGCCGGTTGAGATTCGGTGCGGTAGAGCAGCGAATAGAGCACGGGCACCAGCAGCAGGGTGAGAACGGTGGCGAAGAGCAGGCCAAAGAGAATCGCTATGGCCATCGTCTCGAACATCGGGCCGCCGCCGATCCAAAGCGGAATCATGCCGCCGATGGTGGTCGCGGTCGTCAGCAGGATGGGCCTTGCGCGCTGCTGGCTCGCTTCGAGAATCGCGGCGCTCGGCTCGAGTCCGTTGTCCTCGATCTCCAGCTTGATGCGATCGAGCAGCACGATGGCGTTGTTGATCACGATGCCGGCCAGCGAAATCAGGCCCAGGAAGGTGAAGAAACCGAAGCTCGAGCCGGTGATCAGCAGGCCCGCGACAATGCCGATCAGGCCCAGCGGGATGGTGATCAGCACGATGCTCGATTTGCGGATCGAGTTGAACTGCAGGATCAGCAGCAGCACGATGGCGACGGCCGCGAAAGGTAGCGCCGCCATCACCGAGACGGCCGCCTTGTCGGACTCCTCGGTCTCGCCCCCCTCCAGGTAGCTGTAGCCCGTTTTCCACGTCGTTTGGTACTCGTTCAGCCACGGGCGCAGGGTGTCGAGCACCTCCGCGACCGTGACGCCGATCTGCAGCTGGACCTGGATCGTGATCGTCCGCACTCGGTCGAGGCGCTCGATGCGCGCCGGCTCCCAAACCACCCGCGCCTCGGCCACCTGGCTGAGCGGCACCACGGCGCCGGTGCTCTGGGAAAAAACGCTCAGGTTCTCGAGCTTCCGAAGGTCGTCTCGATCGGCGCCCTCGGTGCGCAGGATCACGGGGATGGTCTCGTCCTCTTCGCGGAACTCGGTCATCTCCATGCCGGCGAGGCCGGCGTTGAGCGAGGTGGCGATGTCGAGACTGGAGACGCCGGCGCGGAAGGCGCGGGCCTGGTCCACGTCGACGACCAGCTTTTTGCTCTGCGGGCCCCAGGTATCCTGCACCGCGGTGACCACGTCGTACTCCCACAGCTTCGACTTGATCTTCGACTGGAGAGTAAAGAGCTCATCGAAGTCGGGCCCGGAGAGCTTGATCTCAATCGGATAGGCCACCGGCGGACCGTTCGCCAGTCGGTTGACCAGCAGCCGCGCATCGGGGTGGTCCTCAAAGACGTATTGCTCGACGGCGAGCTTGATGGGATCGAGAGACTCGCTGTTGTGGACGTTGAGAATGACGCTGGCCACCGAGTTGCGCGGATTCTCGGGCGAGAAGGAGAGAACGAATCGAGGGCCGCCGGTGCCGATATAGCTCGTCCAGCCGCGCGTCCCGATCGCCTCCGCCCGCGCCGGATCCGCCCGTTTGGACTCGAGAAAGGCGTCCAGCTCCTGAATCAGCGTCTCCGTCGCCTCGATGTCGGAACCCGGCGGCAGCTCGAGGGTCGCGGTGAGGACCGGGTCTTCGGAGGGCGGAATGAAAACCTGGGGCACGGAGCCCATGCCCACCAGCGCCAGGGCGAAGAGCGCGAGAACGAGAGCGCAAAAGACGAAGGGGAAGCGGATCACGGTGGACAGCAGCGCGCGGTAGCCCCGGTAGAAGGGGCCGCTGAATTCGCTGTCGGCCTCGGCCTCGGACTTCGCCTCCACCTTGATGAACGGCGTGAGCATGGGGATAAACGTCATCGCCATGCTCCACGAGAGCAGGAGCGCGATGGTCACCACGTAGAAGATGGAGGCGGTAAATTCCCCAACGGCCGACTCGGCCAGGGCGATCGGCGTGAAGGCCGCCGCGGTGGTCAGCGAGGAGATGATCAGCGGCACCATCATCTCCCCCGCGGCGTGAATCGCCGCGGGAACGGGCTCCTCGCCGTTTTGGCGGCGCACGACGGTCGCCTCGACCACCACGATGGCGTTGTCGACCAGCAGACCGAGCGAGATGATGAGGGCCGCCAGCGAGATTTGGTCGATGCCGATCGAGAAGACCGACATCAGAACGAAGGTCGAGACCATCACCACGGGAATCAGCGACGCGACCACCAGCCCCGTCCGCAAACCGAGCGATACGATCATCACAAAAATCACGATGACCACGGCCTGCACCAGGTTGCTGACAAAGGCGTCGACGCTGGCGCCGGTGAGCCTGGACTGCAGGAACATGGGCCTTAGTTCCATGCCCAGGGGGAGGTCGGACTGCAGCTGGCGGGTCAGCGTATCGAGGCGTTCGCCGAGGCTGAGGATGTTGCCGCCCTCGCGCATGGAGACGGCCAGGGAGACTCCCTCTTGGCCGTCGACGCGGACCCGGTCGCGGATCGGATCTTCATAGGCTCGGTAGATTTCCGCGATGTCCCGGAGGCGGACGAGCGCTCGGCTGCCCGGAATCTCGACGATCGCCTCGCGCAGATCTTCGAGGGTGTCGAAGTTCCCCGTCGGCTCGAGGGTGATGCGCTCGCGGCCCAGGGTGATGTCGCCGCCCGCCGAGAGGATGTTCAGCGACTGCAGCGCCCCCTCGAGCTGCTGGGGCGAAACGCCGAGCTCGGTGAGGCGGGCGTTGTTGTATTCGACGTAGATGGCGTCTTCGATATCGCCGTAGAGCTCGACCTTGGCGATGTCCGGCTCTTTGAGCAGCGCGTCGCGCACGTCCAGGGCGCTATCGCGCAGCTCCTTGGGCGTGAATCCGGGACCCACGAGGCTGTAGAGATGGCCGTAGGTATCTCCGTACTCGTCGTTCACCCTCGGCGTCACCGCGCCGGCAGGCAGCTCGGGGATAACGTTTTCGACCTTTTGCCGCAGATCATCGAAGATCGGCGGCATGTCGTCGTAGCTGTCCTGGAAAGCGACCGTGACCACCGAGACGCCGCTGATCGACTCGCTGGTGATCTCGTCGACCTCGGGCATCTCCTGGATTTTTTCCTCGATCGCGTCGGTGACCAGCTCTTCAACCCGCTCCGGGCTGGCTCCCGGGAAAAGGGTCGTCACCGTGGCGGTGCGGATCGTAAAGCCCGGGTCTTGAGCCTTGGGAAGCTCGACGTAGGCGGAAAGGCCGCTCACGAAGAGGGCCAGAACGGCGACGATCGTCACTCGGTTGTAGCGGATGGCGGCGGCTGTGAGGTTCATGGCGAATCCCGGGTTCAGCGTGCGGGCTCGCGCACCAGCATGCCGTCGCGAGCGTTGATCTGGCCCGCCGTGACGATGCGCTCACCGGGGGCGAGGCCTGAGAGCACCTCGAGCCCCAGCTCGGAGATCTTGCCGACCTCAACGGCCCTGCGCGTTAGGACGGCGGCCCCCGGCTCCTCGCTGGGCTCGACGACGAAGACAAAAGTCCCCAGCTCGTCCTGAAGCGCCGCCGCCGCGGGCACGTAGACGCTTTCGGATTCGGCCTGACCCGAACCCGTTCGGCCAGGAAATTGGAACGTCACCTCCGCAGCGAGATTCGATCGGATGTCTTGGGGGACAGCGACCAAGGAGAGGGTGACGGGGAAAGTCCGGGCTCCGCCGGTACCCACGCCGACCTCGCTCACCACCCCCTCGAAGGACTCGCCCGGCACCGAGGGGAAGCGGGCGACGCCCGCCATGCCGTCTTCAAACGAGGCGATCAAGCTTTCCGGCACGGCCAGGACCACCTCCCAGCTTTCCCCGCAGTTGACCCGGGCGACGGTTTGCCCGGCGCTCACGTTCTCGCTGACCTCCGCCTGCAGCTCCGCCAGGGAGCAGCGCTCGTCCACCGTCAGCCGGGTGTAGCTCAGGTTGAGCCGCGCCAGACGGACCGTCTGCACCGCCGCGTCGTAGGACGCCTTGGCCGACTCGGCGGTGGCCAGCGCCGTATCGAGCTCGTTGCGCGAGGCGTTGTCGTTGGTGAAGAGCAGACGCACCCGCTGGTACTCGGCCTCGGCGCTGCGCCGGGTGGCCTTGGTTCGAGCTTCGTCGGCGAGCGCCTGCTGAAGCTCGACCTCAAAAAGCTCGCGGTCGAGGGCGGCGATCAGAGCGCCGGGCTCGAGCGCTTCGCCGACCGATACCGGAATTCGAGCGACGGTGCCTGAGACCTTGAAGCTGAGCGCCGCCTCCTCAGCGGACTGCGCTGCGCCGCTGAAGACGCGATCGCGAATCGAAGCGGAACCGCTCTCGACCAAGACCGACTTCACGGGGCGCAGCGCCGGTTCGGGCGGCGGTGGCTCTTCGCCGCAGCCGCCCAGAAAAGCGAGGATCGCCCACGGCGCGAGGAGGGATCGTAATAGGCGTGCAGCGTTCATCGGGGTGCGTCCTCGGTGGATGGAAGGTTGGTGCCGAGGCGATCGAGCCAGGCCTGCTCGTCCTCGGGAGAGGCAACGAAAGGGAAGAAGGCGATCGACCGCTGCAGCTCCACGAGATCCTGCAGATGCTGGAAGACCGCGCTGGCGGCGGCTAGCCGGGCGCTCAAGAAGGTGTTCTGAGCGTCGATCAGATCGATATAGCCGGAGCTTCCGCGCGCGTAGGCGTCGGTCACCAGGTCGAGGGTTTGGCGCGCCGCCTCGGCTGAGGAGTTGGCAAAGGCGATGTTGAGCCGCGTGGAGGCCGCTTCGACGACCCGGGAGCGGGCCTCGGCCTCTATGAGGTCGGCCTGTTGCCGGAGGGCCAGCTCGAGCTGCTCGGCCTGCAGCGCGGTCTGCTTCTTCTCGGCCTCGATGCCGCCGCCCGCAAAAAGGCTCCAGCTGAGCTCCACCCCGACGCTCCAATCGCTGTCGAAATCCGTTGCGAAAAGGGCGCCGCCGTCGTCGACAATTCGATTGGCTCTTGAAACCGCGTCGATCGTCGGCACATACCGCCGCCTTTTGGCGGCGAGCCCCAGGCGCTCCTGAGCCTCGATCCTGGAGCGCAGCGCGGCGAGCTCGGGCGCGTTTCGCAGGGACTCCTGAGCGAAGAACGCGGCCAGCCTCTCGACGCCTTCGGGACCTTCGAGCAGCGCCGCCAGGCGCTCGTCGGCCAGCAGCAGGGCGGAGTCGATGGTCGGCTCCTCGGTTTGAAAGTTCTCATCGATTGGCCGATCGAGCACCCGGTTGAGCTCGAAACGCAGCCGCTCGAAGGCCGCCAGGGCCGAGGTTGCGCGCTGCCTATCCGTTCCTAGCTCGGCCTCGAAGCGCAGCACCTCGGAGCGATTCGCCGATCCGACGTCAAAGCGGAATCGAGCCCGCTCGAGGTTCGCTCGCGTCAGGTTGAGATTCTCCAGCTGAATATCCCGCTCGGTCTTGGCGACGAGCATCCGCAGATAGGTCAGCGCCGCCGTCTCGATCACGTCGAGCTCGGTCGCGTCGCGGGTCGCCGCCTCGGCCGCCTCGGAAAGGGCCGTCGCCCTGAGCTGGCTGCTCAGGGTTTCGGAGTAGATCGATTGCGAGAGCGTGACGCTGGCGTCCAGGGTCCGCGTAGGGCCGGTGCCCGCAAGGTCGCGGTCCTGCCGATTCCAGCTGAGATCACCCCGCACCTGCGGCAGGAGCGCGCTGCGTGCCAGGCGGGTGTCCTGCTCGGCGATGGCTAAGTCGCGCTCCGAGAGGGCGAGGCTGAGGTTGCGCTCGAGCGCTTCGTCGACGGCTCGCCGCAGGCTCAGGACTCGTCCGCGGGCGTCGGGATCTTCGTCCTGGTAGAGAATGTCGGCGTCCAGGAGCAGCTCGAAGGAGGGGCGAAACCCGATGGCGTCGGCCGTTCGCCTATTGATCGTCAGGCGATCGCGAGTCTCGATCTGGACCGGCAGGCGCGATGCGGGGCGCCCGAGCGCGAGATCGCGGATGTCGATCGCGATGCGCCGAGCTAGCTGCTCGGGCGAAGCCACCAGGCTTTGCCCCATCAGCAGCCCGGCGTCGACCTGGGGCCGGCCCACCATCGTGAAGGTGGGCCAGCGCCGCTCCTGGGCGATCTCGACGAGCAGCTTCAGGAGCTCTTCGTCGAGCCTCGGCAGCGGCGTCACAAAGAGCGAGTCGACAGCCGAGGGAACGGCATCGAGCCACCGCTCGACCTGCTCTGCGCGGTCGGCGGCGGGATCTCGATTCGGATCTCCGGGCGGCGATTCGAGAAGGCTCAGCTCAAAGTCGAGATCGCGCCGAATGCGGTCGACCTCCTGGGCGAGCGACGGGATGGCGGTGAAGAGGCTGCCGTCCACCACCAGGCCCATGTGCCCGGCGCCGGTGTGGCGCTGGAAAGCTCGCAGCGCGTCCGCCAGGTCGAAGTTGGCGGTCAGAAAATGAAGGTTGCGAGTCCCGCTGGTCCCCGTCGCCGTTTGCGAGAAGCCCTGAAGCTCCGGCAGCGCGACCGTCGCGGCGATCAGGGCTTTTTCGGGCTCGAGCTCTGCGGCGAGGCTGCTCGAGAGGATGTCGAGGGCCACCACGATCTCGATGCTTTCCTCGGCCAGCGCCGACTCGAGGGCCTCGCGGGCGCTGTCGGCGCGCCAGCCGTGGGTCAGCTGCCAGGCCTCGGGAAATCGGAAGGTCATCTCGAAGTCGCTGAGACCGCTGAGCTGCTCGACCAGGGCCTCCTGGGTCTTGCGGGTCAGCGCCGATTCACCATCGCCGATAACGGCGATGTCGATCGGCTGGGCGAAGGCAGCCGTTGCGGTAACGGAGCTAAGAGCTAACAGGCCTACAGTCGCCCCAAGAGCTACCGCCGACGGTAAGCCCGAGCGCGCAGCGCGTTCTCGAATGTGTAACATTTGGCAAAGTCTGGACAAACACAGGGAGAGCGTGAAGGACAGTGACAGACCAGAACCGGACAGTTCGCGCCAAATTTAGCCAGCCCAAAGGGCACGCCAGCATCGCCTCCACCACCGCGGCCTATGCGCTGTCGAGGGGCTGGAGCATGGAGAAGATCCACCAGGCCTGCGGCCTCTCGGGTATGGCTTTGGTCCACCCGAGCGGTCGTCTTCCCGACGAAACGCTGCCGCGCCTGTGGCTCGCCCTGTGGCGGGAATGGCCCGATGAGGCGGTGCCGATTCACATGGCCCGAGCCGCTCCCATGTCGTCCATGGCCGGGCTGGCCGAAGGAATGCAGTTCGCCGAGAGCCTCCGGCAGGCGCTCGAACTGCTGACCGAGAACAGCATCGTGCTCGCCGATCGGCTGCAGCTCGAGCTGATCGAAGTCGAGGGGACGGCGCTTCTGCGCGGCTGCCATCCCGCGGACGTGATCGACGGGGGCCGCGCGGCCGCCATGGCCTCCGCGCTCATGGCGAGGCTGGTTCGGGAGTCTCTCGGCGTCGAAGACGCGATCGAGAGGGTGAATTTGGCCTGCAGCCCCTGGGGGCCGATGGCGGACTATCTCGAGTTCTTCGGAGTCCCGGTCGAATTCGACCTGCCGGCCAACGAGCTCATCTTCCGGCCGGGGAGCCTGGACGCGCCGATCAGCCAAGCGAATACCGAGCTTTTTGCCTATGTCGTTCAGAACTTCGCCCACGCCGCGGCGCGCCTCAAGCGTCAAGGATTTCCGGCCCAGCTCGACCAGCTGCGCCAGGCGATCTCCGAGAATGCGTCGAATCGCGAGTTCAGCAGCCGCGCTGCCGCCGAGAGGGCCTTCATGAGCCAGCGGTCCGCGCAGCGGCTGGCCGCGGCGCACGGCTACTCCCTGCGGGGCCTGATCGACCAGGTTCGAGCCGTGTATGCCGAGGAGCTGCTGAGCGATCCGAGAATCACCATCGGTCGGGTGGCCCGCCTTCTCGGCTATTCCGATGAAAGAGCGTTCCGAAGGGCCTTCAAGCGCTGGACAGGGCAATCGCCCTCGCAGTTCATCGATGAGAGATCCGGGTAGTCGCTATACCACTATAAGGTTTTCTCTTTAACCGAGTTATTTTCTGCGCGATGATCCCGTTGATAACTCAACGGAGGATCCTGATGAAAGTGTTACTAACTGGCGCAAGGGCCATCGTTGGCTCGTCGACTGCCCATTGGCTCGAGGACCTGGGCCGCGAAACCGTCCGTCTCGCGCGGGGTGAGCGCGCGGCCAAAGCCCCGCGATGGCGGGGCGTGAGCCTGAAAAGCCGGGCCCTCGCGGCGTCTCTTCTCGCGAGCGCGCTGATCGGCTCACCTTCGCTGGCCGAGGCCCGATCGGGCGAGGGCGCGGAGCAAAGCGGCGTGGCCCTTCCGGACAGCGAGGCGGTCATGCGGGTGATCCCGGTGGGCGAGGCGCTCCAGCGTGAATTTCGGCCTCTCTACGAAGCGCGGCCCGACGGCCCAAGGCTCCTCGTCTTGGAGGGGGATCCGAAAAGCGGCCCGTCCCTGACGCTCTTCCGCTACGGGCGAAACTACACCGGCAGCGGCACTCTCCACTTCCACACTCACGATTACCATCTTTGGCTCATCGACGGCGAGCTCAAGCATTGGGACGAAGCCGGGAGTCAGGAGACCGCGCCGATTCTTCGGCCGGGCTCCTACGTCTACCAGCCGGCCGACCTGCCCCACGCGGCCAACTGCCTGAGCGCTCGATGCACCGCCTACGTCGCTTTCGATGGCCCGATAGAGACCGGCTTCCCCGAATCGCGCTGACCGAGAACGAGCCGCGTTCTGGCCTTTCTTATTCCGCGCCGGCGCCGTCGAGCTCGGCCTGCGCCTGCTCGATCCAATACGGCACCTCGAGAGCCTCGAAATCCTCCCGGGCCCGCTCGAGTTTGCCCCTGGCCTTCGACGGATCCGCCCTGGCGGATCGGGCGTTCGACGCCGCCTGATTCTGGCCTCCGACCCCGATCACGACAGGCGGGGCGACCCTTCGCCGGCGCTCCCACGGACCCGGCGGCCTGCCGCGACGCCGTCGAGACACCTTGCCTGGGCGATCCGAGACTTCGGCTGCGATCACCCACATCGAATACACTTTGAGGGGTCACCGACGCGCGGACCGGCGTCGTGCGGCGGTAGGTCAACTTCTTCCATCACGAGGACACCATGAATAAACTGGTTCTTTCCTTCATCCCGGCGCTTTTAGCCTTCGGCCCCTTCTTCATTGCGCTCGCCGCGCAGGACGCCAGCCCCTCGAGCTGGCTGTCACCGGTGGCGGGTTACGCGGGAGCCGCCGGCCTGGGTCTCGGGCTTGTGTACTTATTCACCCGGCAGCAGCGCCTGGAAAAGGAAATCGTTCGTTTACAGCAGCAGAAATGAGCTCGGTCCTCTGTATGAGCCAGCGCCCGCGGTCGCGGCCGTAGGGCAGCCCCAGACGCCAGGGCCACCAGAGTTTTCCCAGGGTACCTCCCGGATGAGTCAGCCCCCGACCGAAGCCGCTGAAGCGCGCGGTCCACAAACCCGATGGTGGCAGGCGCTGCTGCTCATCACCGCCGCGGTCGTCGTGTGCGGTCTGGTGGTTGAGCTGGCGGCGCGAGCGGTCAGCTTCTCCATGGGCAAGGGCTTTTGGAGTCGCCCTCACAGCTTCGAGAGCGCCTTCTTCGTCACCTACGACTGGCCTCCGCCCTTGATCGAGGGCGAGCGCGGCACCTTCCGAGACGGCCAGACGCTGGCGATGCGCAAAGCTCCGGGAGAGCTGCGCGTGATCTGCCTCGGGGGATCGACCACGGTCAATGCCCGCAACGCCGAAGGGCTCACCTACAGCGGCGTTCTGCAGGAAACCCTGGCGCCTCGCTTCGAGGATCACTCGCTGCAGATTTTGAACGCGGGTGGAGACGCCTTTGCGAGCGCTCACTCGCTGGCCAACCTTTCGCTCCGCCTCGTGCACTTCGAGCCCGACGTGGTCACCGTACTTCACAACATCAACGATTTGACGGCGACCTATTACGGCACGCATCTGCTGCCGGACTACTCGAATAAATATCTCGACGATACCTTTTTGGCCTACGAGCATCGGGGCGGATTCGGAGGCTCTCTCTTCCGCGTGTCGAGGGGGTTGCAGATGCTCAAGTGGCGCTGGACTTTCTTGCGAACGACGCTCGAACCCAGCTCCAGGGGCCCGGGAGTTGCGAATCCGGACCTCGGGCTGAAGGTTTTTAAAAGCAACCTCACCTCGATAGTCGCCGTCTCAAGAGCCCACGGAGCTCGGCCGATCCTGCTGACCCAGGCGCACCGGGACGGAGAAGAGAGCGCGGAGGGCGGACGGTTCAGGCTCTACAACGCCGCCGTCAGGAGAGTGGCAGAGGAGCAGGGGGCCGCCTGGGTAGACCTCTCCCAAAGCCTCTCGGGACATGAGCCCTACTTCCTCGACGCCGTGCACTTTACAAGCCCTGGCGTGCGCGCTGTTGCCCGCGAGATTGAGCCTGTTCTCGAGCAGGAAATCAGGGGCTCGCTCAGGGGCGCCGAGCCGCCCTGAGAGGGACGTTCCTGGATCGAACCGAACGTACCAGACGCGCCGCGTCCGCGGATAGAGGGCGGGGCGGCGCGTCAACAAACGGCGCAAGGGGTTACCTGAGCCTCAGGGGTCACCCGCGGGCAAGCCGCCGCCATCGCCACCGTCGATAGCGAAGCACAGATAACAGGTGGCCTGCGTGCACAGATCAAAGAACTTCTTGCAAGTCTGCGCCGGGCCCATGGCGCATAGCCCCCGTTGCTCCAAAACAGTGAATTGGGGGCATGGCTTATGGGTCTTCATCAACCTCAAGCTTAGCGATCTCCGGAGACTTATTTCGCTCTGCACGGCCTTAATTTGTTTCATCGGACAAATCGACCTCATTAAAACCTTACGGAATATGGCGGGGCGCCAGTCGTCGGAGTGCCCTCTTGGGAAACGCCGCTGCCGTGGATGAAACCTGTGGCTGGGCCACACGTAGGTCCTCTGTGGTTAAGCCACATAAAAACAAAGGGCGGTTTCCCTGCAGGGAAGTGGCCCGAGGCTCACGATTTTGGAGAGGCCGATCCGATGGAGAAGAAAGATAAGCTGGACCTTCTGCCCGGCACCCTCGACCTGATGGTGCTGCAGACTCTCTCGTCCATGGGGACTCGCCACGGTTACGGCATTGCGCGCCGCATCGAGCAGGTGAGCGGCCACAGGGTCTTGCTCAATCAAGGCACCATCTATGCCGCGCTGGTTCGGCTGCAGCAGCGCGGCTGGATCTCGAGCGAGTGGGGTACTTCAGAGGCGAATCGCAAAGCCAAGTTCTACACGATCACCGCCGATGGCGAGGGGCAGCTTCGCCAGCAAACCGAAGAATGGGAGCGGCTGAGCGACGTCATGAGCCAGGTTTTTGCGGCGAAGCCGGAGTCTTCCTCGTGATGCGCCCTCTGGAACTTTGGCGACGGCTGCGCGCCACGGTCCGCAAGACTCACCTGGAAGACGATTTCACCGAGGAGCTCGAGGCCCACCTGGATCTTGCGACCCGAGAGCACATGTCGCGGGGCCTGAGCGAAGAAGAGGCGCGACGGGCCGCGCTCATCGACCTCGGTGGAGTGGAGCAGGCCAAGGAGCTGCGCCGAGAGAGCCTGGGTTTGCCGGGCCTGGAGCAGCTGGGGCGAGATTTTCAGCTGGCCGCGCGCAGCCTGCGCCGCGATCCCCAGTTCACGGGCTTCTCTGTGGCGGTCGTGGCGCTCGGCATCGCGGCGAGCACCCTGGTCTTCGGCGTCATCTCGGCTCTACTGCTCAGGCCGCTGCCCTTTGAGGATCCCGAGCGGCTTGTTTGGGTGGCCAACGGCCAGTCGATGAACCTTTCGGCCCAAACCATCCAGGTCGATAACCTCCTCGACATTCGCTCCGGTAGCCAAAGCTTCAGCGACATGGCGGGCTTCAATCCCTTCTACGGCCAGGGCGATATCCATCTCGAGGGCGACCAGGGGCCGCAGCGGATCACGGGCGTTCCGATCACCGAAGGCCTGCTGGGGCTTCTCGGGGTAGAGCCGATTCTCGGCCGCGGCTTCACCGCGCGGGAGGTGGCCGGGCGAGAAGCCGTGACCCTTCTGAGCTACCGGCTGTGGCGGACTCGCTATGAGGGAGACCCGGAGATCGTGGGACAAACCCTCCGGC
>JBCCLG010000051.1:0-13891 GCA_039027015.1 Acidobacteriota bacterium
CGGTCGTGGCGTAGAGCAGGCGGACTCTAGCCTCGGGCGTTTCGGAAAGCTCGCCCTCCAGCAGGCGAGTGCTGCCGTTCTCGAGCAGGTCAAGGGCCGTCAGCTCGCGACCCTGGGCGTTGTCGGGACTCGCCGAGGTCAAGAGGCTGATCATGAAGTTGAGGGCGCCCGTGGTCTCTTCGTTCGCCGCCCTGGCCTCCTCCGCCGAACGGCGGGCCCTCTCGGCCTCCAGGCTGCGGGCCACCACGCCGCCGACCAGGGTCAGCAGCACCAGCAGCGCGGAGGCGACCGCTAAGCGGTGGCGCCGCGCGGTTTTGCGGAGGCGGTAGAGGGTCGAAGGCGGGCTCGCCAGCACCGCCTCGTCCGCCAGGTGCCTCTCGATGTCGGCGGCCAGCTCCGACGCCGAGGCGTAGCGCTGCTCGGGGTCCCTGACGGTCGCCCTGTGAACGATCCACACCAGGTCGTCCCTGAGCCGGCGCTCGAGGGCCTGGGGGCTCACGCCGCGCAGCGAAGCCCGGGCGGCGCGCTCTTCGAGATCGAGAGACCTCCAGCGCGCCAGGGGCGAGGGAACGTCGAGTCTCGAGACTCGCAGAAGGTAGGCCAAAGGACCTTCGCCGGGCTCCCTCAGCGCGGGGCGCTCGCCGACCAGCAGCTCGAAGAGAAGGACCCCGAGGCTGTAGACGTCGCTTCGGGTGTCGATCTCCTCGAGATCGCTTTCTGGGTTCTGGTTGAGGGCCTCAGGACTCATGTAGGCCGGGGTGCCTATGAGGCCGCTGGTCTTCTCGATCCCCTCGGCGAGCTGGGTATCCCCGAGCGCCTTGGCGATGCCGAAATCGATGATTTTGGCGATCGGCGGGTCCTCATCCGTGGAAACGAGGACGTTGGTGGGCTTGATGTCGCGGTGCAGCACGCCCTTCTGATGCGCGTGCTGCAGGCCGCTGCAGGCGCCGAGGAAGAGCCGGAGACGCTCCTCGACGGAGAGCTTCATGCGATCGCAGGCGAGGGTGATGGGTTCCCCGCGGATCCACTCCATCGCGAAATAGGGGCGGCCCGACTCGGTGCTGCCGGCCTCGAGAATGCGCGCGATATTCGGATGGTTGAGGCGCGCCATCGCCTGCCGCTCGGAGGCCAGCCGCCGCCGCGACTCCGCGTCGATCCGAGAATGGGCGATCTTGAGCGCGACGCGACGCTCAACCGGCCTGCGCTGTTCGGCGAGGTAGACCACGCCCATGCCGCCTTCGCCCAGCAGGCTGAGGATCTCAAAGCCGGGAATCTCCTCGGGAGGGGCCGGCAGGGGGTCGGCGGGCGCCGAGGGAATCGCCTCGGAGGCGTCGGTGCCTTGCCGGCGATCCGAGGCCTCCCTGTCGGGAGGCGCGATTCCGAGAGCCGGGGTCTCGAGGGATTCCGCCGCGGCGGCGGCCGCCGCCAGGTCCAGGGCCTTTTCGAGATAGTGGGTCTCGTCGTTCAGGTGGCCGGCCAAGAAGGAGGCCCGTTCGTTCTCGGGGAGATCGAGACAGCGCTCCACGAGAGGGGTCAGCCGCCGCCATTCCGCGGCCGCCCGGGCGAAGGTCTCAGAACCCTGCCGTTCTGAGGTCACGGCGCCGGGGTCTCCGATCTGCCGCGCATATCCTCCGCGATCCAGCCCTTCACGTGCCGCCACCGGCGCACCACCGAAGCCCGGGAGGTTCCGAGGGCTTCGGCGGTTTCGTCGAGGGAGAGGCCGCCGAAAAAGCGCATCTCCACCAGGCGCGCCCGGTCGGCGTCGATCTTCTCCAGGGTTTGGAGACTCCGCTCGAGGGCCAGAACCTGCTCGGGCCGCTCGTCGGGCGAGAGGGCGTCGAGATTCTCGAGAGAGACCGGGCGCACGCCGTGGTTGCGCTTCTCCGCGGCGCGTCTGCGGGCGTGATCCACGAGAATGCGGCGCATCACTCGGGCGGCGATGGCGAAAAAATGCTGACGGCTCTGCCACTCGACCTGCCGCTGATCGATCAGGCGCAGGTAAAGCTCGCTGACCAGCGCCGTGGTGTGCAGGCTGAAGTCTGCCGACTCCGAGGCGCGGCGCCGGCTCGCGAGGGAGCGAATCTCGTCATAGAGCCTCGCGAAGAGCCGCTCGCCGGCGTCGGCGTCCCCGAGGGTCCAGCCTCTTAGGAGTTGAGTCGTCTCGTCGGTACTGGAGGACATACTGGTGAGAGTGGGGAAGTGGAGGAATCGAGCGGACCTCCAGTTTAATCTCTCACGGCCGCCGCGGCTCGCCGCCGCTCCTCCCGGCAGCCTCTCCTCTCGGCAGAAAAGGACGATGGGCTAATCTTGAGGCACCCGCCCCTCAAGAGCAGCCGAAGCCTTGAAGCCGCAAAGGCGAAAGCCGTGGTGCGGCCCTTCGCTGTCAATCACCCCTTAAAGGACCGATTTATGAAAACCCAGCCAAGCCGTCTCGCAACGCTATGCCTCGCCCTTGTTTCTCTGGCCTGCGCTTCGACTCCGCTTGGGGCGAGCTCGCCTCAAGCTGCGCCCGAGCCAACGAATGAGCCTTCGGCGGCGGAGCGCCCGATGACCGTTCAATATCTCGAGATCGTCACGCCTGCGGTGGAGGAGACCTGCGCCGCCCTCGGCGAGGCGCACGGCGTCGAGTTCAGCGAGAAGATCGCCGGCTTCGGCTTTGCCCGCACCGCCAGGCTCGAGGGCGGCGGGTTGATCGGCGTGCGCGCGCCGCTGCGCTCCACGGAGGAGCCGGTGGTGCGGCCCTATCTCCTGGTGGACGATATGCCGGCCGCGCTCGCGGCGGCCGAGAAAGCTGGCGCCGAGGTGGCGATTCCCTCCATGGAGATCCCCGGCTACGGCAGCTTCGCGATCTACATTCTCGGCGGCATCGAGCACGGCCTGTGGCAGAACCCCGACACGGCGGCCTCGGAGTCGCCGAAGACCTCGGGCGAGTAGAAGCGAGAGCAGCCCCGCGGCGAGGGCCGCGCGGATCGCTCGCCTCCAGGCGGTTCAGGCGACCGGCCCCCCCCTCTCTAGAAAGAGGTCCAGGCCACGGTGCCGCCGCTTTCAAAATCGTCGGCGAACAGGCAGCCCGGGCACCACTCGAAGGCGCCGATATCCGGCGCCTCGTCGCGCAGGCTGCCGGTGAAGTCGCGCGGCGGAGCGAGGTCCGGACTGCCGGCGTCCACCGCCGCGCTGGAGGCGAGGAGGTTCAGGTCGTAGGGCGGCGCCACAAAGTGACTCGCCGCCTCGGAAAAGCTGAACCGAATGTTGTGATCGTCCGTGATGTTGGCGCCCGAGAGGGAGAACGCGGTCGACAGGTTGTTGCGCACCACCACGTTCTCGCTCTCGCCCTGGCCGCTCGACGTCAGGCGAATCCAGGGCGGCCCTGGGGAGGTCTCGTTGATGTCGATCACGGTGTTGTTGACGATCTTCGAGTCGACCATGCCGTGGAAGGTGATGCCGTGCCAGTGATCGGTGATGATCACGTTGTTTTCGACGGTCCAATTTTCGAAATTGCCGTCGAAGCAGCCGATGCCCTGGAGCGTTGACGCCAGGGGGTGATCCGGGTCGGTGGCGCTGATGATCAGGTTGCCGCGCAGCACGACGTCGCGAATTACGCCGGTTCCCACCCCTCCGGGACCGACGGTGAAGCTTTGGAAGGCGTCATCGTGGTTGCCGTCGCCCTGGCCGCTGCCCACAAAGCTGTTGAGCACCCGGTTGTATTCAAAAACGCCTCGATCGCCGTTGCCGAGCAGCCCGTCGGCGGAGAAGCCGTCGATGAGGTTGCGCGACACCAGAGCGTCCTGACCCGTGACCCGGATGCCGTGGCGCACGTTGCGAATGCGGTTGCCGCGAACCTGGATGCCGTCGCTGCCCACGCGAACGGCGGTCGAGGCCTCGTGGATCCACTGCTCGGCCGTCCAGCCGCCGGCGTCTGCCACCGAGAAGATCTCGCAGTCCTCGACGGCGATCTCCGCCGAGGGTCCCCAGAAGCCGTGGTCGTCGATGTCCACCAGCGTGCCGCCGGTGCCGGCCTCGGGATCGAAGGACTTGCTGATCCGCAGACCGCGAAGGGTCCAGCCCTGGGCGGCCTCGAGCTCCACGAACGAAAGCCTCGGAGCGTGGCCCGGCGCCGCGGCCACGGTGATCGGCTGGAGGTTGTAGCCGCCGCGGATGTCGAGGGCGCCGTGGAATCCGCTGCGCAGCCACAGCGTCGCGCCGCCGCGAATCGGGGCGCCCTCGCGTCGAATCTCCAGGGTCGAGACGCCTTCCTCGTAGGGTAGGGAGCTCCAGATGTAGTCCTCGATGAGGCCGTCCGCCCACACCTGCTCCAGGGTCTGCCACGGGTTCTGGGCGCTGCCGTCGCCCTGGGGCGAGCCGAGAAGCGGATCGATGAAGAATTCCTGCGAGCCCGCGTGCGCCGGCTGAGCCGTCAGGGCGAGGCTCCCGAGAATCAGGAGCCCCAGAAGCGGCAGCGCGGTCAGCGGGCGAGGGGAGAGCGAGCGGCGGTGATCCGTTGGGTGCCGGAACATTCGGAATCCTCTAGCTGGGTAAATATTTGTGTATTGCAATTATTGCACATTAGGCCTCGGGCTCAGCGCGCGAAGCGGCGCCGCTGCCCGAGACCAGATTTTTTGCCGCCGGCGCGGGAAAAGGCCGCGCTGCCCACACCCCCCTTGATGAAGCCGGAACCGAGGCGAGGGCTCTTGCGGGCGATGTGGCGCCGATGGCCCGAAGCTCTCCTGCGCCTGGGCTCCAACGACCCAAAGACAGTCAAGGAGTGAAGAACATGCACAACCCGAAATTCCGCTCGTTCCGCCAAGTTGCTCTCACCCTCTCGCTGGCGGCCCTCGCTGCGCCGTCTGCCTGGGCCGGAACCTGCGCTCCGGACGTCAACGGCGACGGCGCGGTCAATGTTCTCGACGTGGTCAGCGTGGTGAGTTTCCAGGGCACTTCGGACCCGCGAACGGACCTGAACGGCAACGGCATCGTGGGACCCATCGACACGCTGATCGTCCAGCGGACCGCGCTGAGTTCTGCGACGGCATGCACGTGCCCCGCGGACCTGGACAACGACGGCGTGGTGGGCGCGCGCGATCTCGCGCAGCTGAACGGTGACTTCGGCCTCGCGGGCTGCCAGGCCGATCTCGATCGCAACGGCATCATCGAGGCCAACGACGCCGACATCGTGCTCGAGGTGATTCTCGGCACGGAGAGCGACCCGCGGGCCGACGTCAACGGGGATGGCGTGATCAACATCCTCGACGCGGTTTTCGTCACCTCGCTGGCGGGGCAGACGTGCAGCTCTGATCTGAACCGCGACGGCACGATCGACGCCACGGACACCTGGTTCCTGCTGGCTGACTGGGGCCTCTGCCCCTGATCGACCGCGGTCCCGGCCCGAGACTCGGCTTCGGCTGAGGCTCGGGCCCGCAAGGCCCTCCCGGCGCGTGCGCCGCGGAGGGCCTTTCTTCTGTGCCGGCATTCCGGTGGGCCGGCATTCCGGTGGGCCGGCATTCCGGTGGGCCGGCACTCCGGCCGGCCCCGCGGTGACCTGCCGGAGCGGGGATGAGCCGCCGGAGCCTATTGAGGGCCGGGCTGCAGCAGAATCGGTGCGGCGGTCCAATAAACCGCGGCCCCTTCGCCGCTCTCCTCGCCCGGGTCACTCTCGCGGTTGCCGAGAACGTAGACCAGGGAGGGCTGCTCGCCGGACTCGACCAGGAAGCCCATCTCCTCGATGACCAGCGCCCGCGGCGCGCCTCGCGCGACCTCGCTCAAATGACCCCCGGCGGGGGTCAGGGGATAGAGCCAGTCGCCGGTCCGCAGATACAGAGCCTTGAGGTCGTATTCGAGGTCCTCGAGGCTTACGGTCGCGCCGGAGAGGTCGATCACCAAATCCCTCCCGGGCCGATTGCGGGAGGCCCCGCGCTGCGCTGCGAAAGGGCTTTTGAGCATCCGCGAGTCGGGGTTTTGGTCGAGCCCTCCGCCGCCGGGATTGAGATCGCTGCTCATGCAGGGCACGCAGGGATCGGGCTCGGGCGTGGGCCGCAGCCGCTTTTGCGCCACGTCCACCAGGCTCTTATTGGGCAGGTCGGAGGCGGCGATGGGCTCCTCGGCGGAAAAGCGGAAGGTCAGGCTCGGGTCGGGCGCGAGGGCCGGCGCACAGTCTGCGAGGGCCTGGCCCTGGAGGCGCTCTAAGAGGATCTCGGGCGGCACGCTCGGCTGCAGCAGGCTGGGAGTCCAGGCGACCCCGGGTAGCTGCTCGATCAGGGCCGCGTCGAGCTGCAGCTGCTCGGCGAGCATGCCCGAGAAAACGGCGGCGGCAAAGGAGGAGCCGGGCGCCATCAGGCGCGCCGCGGGCTTTCCTTGGGAGTCGCCGTACTGCAGGCAGAGTCCCCCGGCGGGAAAGAGAGCCATGGGATCCTCGACGGGCGGCGACTCCCAGCTGGGTCGATACTCGCCCTGATTTTTGAGCGCCACAAGATCCGCCGCGCCGGCGGCCAGCACCCCGGGGTGGGCGGCGGGGAAGAGCAGCTGTCGGTGGTTGCCGGCAGCCGCGACGAGGGCGGCCGGCCCTCCCGTGGCCGAGGCCTGACCGAGGTAGTCGAGAACGTCATTGACCACCTGCGCCAGGCCGCTCGGAGCGGTTCCCGGGCCCGCCGCGCGTCCGAAGCTCATATTGATCACCGACGGGCGGGCGACAAAGCCCGAGTCCACCGCCTCGGTGAGCGCGCACAGCTGGGTGAGCAGGCTCAGGTCGTCGGTTTCTTCGCTGTCGTCATCGGCGGGCTCCAGGCGCTCCTCGCCGAGGGGAAAGAGCACGATGGGCAGCGCCTGGGGCGCCATGGTTTGGCGGATCGTCCAGCTCATCGCCCAGCCGTGCCAGTCGTCCCAGTCGATGACCGCGACCCAGGGCTCCCCGGCGGTGAGGCCCGCGAGGGGCGTGAGGCAGCTTCCCTCCGAGCAGGGTGCCTGGTCTTCTCGAGGATCCGGCCCGCTCTCGGGGCCCCGGCGCGCGGAGTAGCGCGACGGAACCTCGACGCCGCCGCCGACGTGCGGGCAGCTGCCGGGGAGCGCGCTGACGGGCGGCCGCGCGTCGGAGCCGTGCTCCAGAAAGAGGGCGCCGAATCGGCCACAGGCGAGAAGCTCGCCGGGGCGATCGGGAAGGGCGCAGGGCTCGCCTCGATCGAAGAGATCCCAGGAAACCTGCCGGCCCGAGGCGGGCGCGGCGGCAAGGAAAAGCAGGTAGCCGAAGATCAGAATCGATCGCGTTAAGAGGGGGCGTCGCGGGAGCGCTTTTGCGCCGCTGGAGAAAAGGGTGCTCATGGGACCTCCGTTCCGTTCGGGGCCGGGCTGCTGCCCGGCGGGAGGCTGCGGCGCTCCGAGAGCCGGCGCTCAGGGATCGTTCGGACGCTTCAGGAGCCGCAGCCGGATGTCGTAGGCGAGCCAACCGCGGCCCGCTTTTTCGGAGGACGTCACGTCGAGAGGCGGGCTGTTCGGCAGCCGCCCCTCCCGAGCCACGACGAGAAGCAGGCGATACGTTCCCGGCAGATCGCTGCCGACGAGATCCAGCGCGGCTCCCTCGATCCGCACGGCACCCGGCCCTCGGGTCAGGAGCAGAGCGTCCTCCGGGAGCTTTCGGAAGCGCTCGCCCTCGAGACGATAGACGGCGTAGACCAGGGACTCGGGAGCGTCGTCGATCTCCAGAATCTCGGCCTCGATCACCACCCGGGTGTTGAGAAAGGCCGCGGCCTCGGCGGTCCGAGGAGCCGTCTCCTCGGCCGTCCGCTGCTCCGCGAGGCCCTGCACGCTCACCAGGTGCCGCGGCACGCTGGCCGATCCGCCCCGGTCGGGCCCGAGGAGCCACGCCATACCGAGGGCGAGGAACAGGGCAGCCGCCGCGGCCCACCGAGGCGGGCCAGAAAAGCGCCTCCCGGGCGACGGCCGCGCCTCAAGAACCCGGCGCCGCAGCTCCGGAGAAGGTCGGCGCAGGGTCCCCTGGCTCTTCAGCCAGCGTCCGCGCAGCGCCGGGTCGCGGGCCAGGCGCTCCTCGAGTCTCAGCCGATCCTGGGCGGGCAGCCGCCCCTCGGCATAGGCGATCAGCTCCTCATCCCGCACCTTCTCGCCGGAGCCGTCGGTCGGCCCTTGGGGGAGCTGCCAGAGGAGATCTTCGGGATCTTCGTTCATCGTGTGCGTCTCGTCGCGGGCCCGGCGGGTCATCCCGTGGATTCTCCGCCCACGCCCTCCGTTTGGGAGGGTGTAGCCAGGCGAGGCTTTTCTCGCGCGTCGGGCGCATCGGAGCCCCGCAGGAGCATCAGGCGCGACCAGTCTGACACCGGATGGCCAAGCCGCCGCACCGATTCGAGAGCGTGGCGGTAGGCCGTCGGAATCTCCTGCCCTGCGGCTAAGCCGCCGTAGAGGCTTTGGTTGAAGTCGCTCATCAGGCGATCGCCGACCGCGTCGGTGGTGGCGATCACCCAGGATACACCCCGCCTCGCCAGGAGTCCGCCGAGGCCGTAGCGGCCGGAATCCGCGGTGGCGGGCCAGCGTCCGGTCGCGCAGCCGCTGAGGTTCGCGAAAGAGGCGGGGCGTGGGCCGAAAGTCAGCTGATCTACGGTGATCACGCCGTCGGCCAGCTGAAGGCCCGAGTTTTCAGGAAAGGCTTCGTCATAGCGTCCGTGGGCGTCGAAGTGGATCCATCGGGCGCCCCGGAGCGCCCGCCTCACCGAGTCGACCCGCGCCAGCCCGCGGCGCAGGTGGGTGGCCTCGGGGAAGGATCTTCGGTATTCATCGGCCAGCCCGTCGGCCCACCCCAGATCGCCCCTGGGATCGACCACAAAGAGCGCCGGGCCCGGGGCCGGCTCGCTTGCGGCGGCGATCGCCGCCGGGTTGCGGTCACCCGCCGGCCGCAGGTTCGGCGTGGTGAGCTCGGCGAGCCAGGCGTCCTCGCCACCCACTTTTATGGGAAGGGCGGTCAACGGCACTCTCTGCAGCACTCCGTGCAGGCTGAAGGTGGGGCTGGAGCCCAGCTCGGCGAGATCCTCGGGGAGGAGGGCGGAGGCTACGGGCTCCAGGGCCTCGCGCCATCGCCGCACCGTCACAGGGTCGCCGCTGCGCTGCGCCGCCTCCAGGCGGCCCAGAAGGGCAGCGATTTCAGCCCGCCGCACGGGCTGCCGCGCGGCGACGCGGACCCGCCCCTCGGGGCCGCGGTGCAGCAGAAGGGTCTCCTCCTCGAGGGCGAAGGCCCGCCAAAGGGGAGAGGAGTTTGTGGGCTCCCGCCGCGGAATCTCCGGAAGATCGCCGCACTCGGGCAGGGTCCGGGCGCTGCGCTGCAGACTCTCGTGCAGCGCCCGTCGGCGAATCGCGCGCCGCCGCCGCTCCTCGGAGCCCGCCGGGCCCTCGAGCGCGGCCAGCTCCTTGAGCTGCCGGTCGATCGTCGCCTGCCTGCTCGCCCACAGCGTCCGGAGGCCTGGATCGTCCGTGGTTTCCAAGCATCTCCGCCGGGCCTCTTCCTGAGCCGCCAGGCGGTCCAGGCGGTCTAGGGTGCGCCACGCCTCCTCGGGCTCGCCCAAGTCGACGTAGAGTCGAGCGGCCCGGAAGTAGACGTCGGCGCGTCGGCCCGGGCTCGGGGGAATGCTCTGGCCCAGCCCGAGGGGCGAGAGGCCCTCGTAGGCGGCGAGCGCCACCGCGAAGGCGTCGCGGGCCGCGTCGAGGGACCCGCCAAGGCGCTTCGCCCTGCCAACGCAGGCGGCGGCCCAGGCGACGGTGCGCCCCAGCTCGGCTTCTTCCAGCAGCCGGAGGCAGCGCTCCCGGGCCACCTCCACGTCGCCGCCGCCCCGCTCGAGGGCCGACTGACCCTCGAGCCAGGTCATAAAGCGGCGGAGATAGGGGGTCCGCCCGGCGTCACCGGCGCTCTCTAAAAGCCCCCGGGCCTCCGCCAGCGGCGGGGCGATCGAGTTGCCGCGCCTCTGGTTCAAGAAGGCGCGGTTGAGCCAGCGGTTGGCTCGCTCTTCATTCGCCTCGTCGCCGCGGGCGAGCCCCTCGGCGATGTCCAGCAGCTCTTCGGCCTCGTCCAGGGCCTCGCGGCCGCTCGACGGGTCGATCAACAGCATCCAGGCCAGCTCCTCCGCCGCGGCGGCGCGCAGCCAGGGCAGGCTGTCCCCCGCGCTCGCGAGACCCCGCCTAAGGGCTCTCTGCGCCGCCGCCGGCGCCCCCACCTGACGCAGGATCTCGGCCTGCTGCTGGAGCACCGAAAGGCGGAGGGGCGAGCCCACCCTCAAAAAGGCGCCGTCGGCCGCCTGCAGGTGGCCCCAGGCGCTCTTGAAACGCTGATCCGCAAGCGCCACCAGGGAACGCTGCAGCATCACCTGCCCCGCATGGTCGGAAGCCTCCGGGGCAGCGAGAATCGGGGGCATGGCGGCCAGAAGGCGCTTGGCCTCGGCCAGGTCTTCGGGGTCTCGAGTGCGGCGCAGGCGGTCGACCCGCAGCAGATCGATGAAGACCCGAAGCAGCGGGTAGCCGGCCTCGGCGGCCTCGGCGGAGGCCCGGGCCCTCGCGGCCGGGGAGGCGTCCGGGGCGCAGCCCTCGGCCCAAATTGCGCGGTAGCGGGCGGGGTTCGGCTCGTAGACGAGGCGCCGGCACGGCAGCCTGTAAGGCGGTCGACCCGCGCCGCCCGCCGGGGAAACCTCGCCGCAGAGCTCGAGGTCCGCACGCTGGCCGATGCCCGCGGGAAGCGGCTGGTCGAAGCACGCGACGGCGAAATCCGAGGGCGCCACGGCGAAATCCGAGGGCGCGACGGCGGAGCTTCGATCGATCGCCCGACGCGCCGTGCCGGGGCCAGAGAGCATCAGATCTGGCGCCCGCCATTCCTCGCGCGCCAGGCTCTGCTCGACGTTCGCCGTCCCCGCCGTGGGGGCTCGCTCTCGCCAGGCGAAGCGGCCCCGCCACGACGAGAGGTCGAGGGAAAGAGGGGCGATCAGGCAGAGGCCGGGAGGTTTGCCCTCGGACTCCAGAAAGAGGGGCAGAGGCAGGCCTCGCTCGTCGAGGGTGAGCTCGTAGTGCCCGCGCAGGGTCACCTCCACCTCGGCCGGCAGACGGGCGGGCGCCGGGCCGCACGCCGCGAGAAGCGCGCACGCGAGGAGCGCGGCGTGGGGCGAGATCGATCTCAAGGCCCCTCCTCTCCTCCGCCCGCGCGGGCGAGCCCGAGCCGCTCGAGGCAGGCCTTGAGGCCCCGCTTCAGGGCGTCTCGCAGGCGGTAGACGCGATCGCGTCGCCAGCCGGTGACCGTCTCGATTTCCGCCGGCGTGAGGCCCTCCCAATAGCGCAGCTGATAGTAGAGATAAACCTTCGAACCGCTCTCCTGCAGACACTTCCCGAGCTGCTCGAGGGCGTCGCGGTCGAGCTGTCCGCGCTCCTCGTCGGAGCCTGCTGCCAGGGAGGGATTCGGCTCTCGACCGGACTCGAGGCGGCGGGAGGTGCGCCGCCGGAGGTTGACGGCGAGGCCGCACGCGCGGTCCCAAAGATAGCGCTCGAGCTGCTCCGCGCTGGGTCCGAGGCCCGGATGGCGCTCGAGAAACTGCCGCAGAACCCGGCCGTCCTCACGGAAGAGAAGCACGTAGCATTCGTGCACCAAATCCTCGATTTCCTCCGCCGTGAGATCGCGATAGCGGCTGCCGAGGCGCCGGAAGAGCCGCTCGGCGAAGGAATCGTAGAGCCAGGCCGCGTCCTCCTGCCTCCCGAGAAGAATGCCGCGGATGCGTGCTTGAATCGAAGGCATCTCCTGGGACTCTACCGGAAAGGCAGGGTCCCCAGGAGGCCTTCCCGAAGGGGCCCGAGGTGCGGATCAGCGCGGTGAGGCGGCAGGCGCCGCCGCGTCGCCGGCGCTCCTTCCCAGAGCGTTCGGCGTTTCCGCCAGGACCCGGCCCGAGTCGCGGTCGAAGAGAACCAGCGCCGACCTCCCGGCCTTGACGAGGATGGAGCGCTCCTGACCGCCTAGGGAGAGCGTGCGCCTTTGATCCTGCCCCCCTTCGTTGACCAGCACGGCGAGGTGGCTTCGGGGACCGCTGAGAACGTTCATGGCAACCCCGGTCTCCGACGGATAGGTGGTGACGCCGGCGTGCTCGAGCGCCGCGTCCAGCAGAGCGATCAAGGGGGCGTCCTCGCGGCCGTGCTCCAAGGGCAGCGGCTCGTGCCAGATCTGACCCTCGCGGCTGAGGCCATCCTTGAGGCTGCGCCTGAGGCTCTCGCGCAGGCCGCGGTCGAAGGTCGCCCAGGCGCTGCCGTCCCGGTCCGCGCCCCACGGGGTCTCCTCGCGCAGGGCCACCGGGCGACCGGCATCGACGATTCCGAGGGCCTCGAGGGCCGGCGGAACCTCGCCGTAGCCGTTGTCGAGAACGGCGCCGGTAAAGACCACCAGGCTGCCCTGGCGAGACGCGGCGAGCAGAGCCTCGGCGGCCGAGGCGTCGAGCACTTCGGGGGAGGGCACCAGGATGAGCCTGGCGTCTCCGAGACGCTCCGGGGTCAGCTTGAGCTCCGAAAGCCCCAGGGGCACCACGCCAAAGCGCTCGGCCATCAGCCGAACCATACGGCGGTAGCCTTTATCGGCGGCGGGCCGGCCCATGAACATCCGCGAGTGCGGGATGACCGCCACGACCTGCGCGGGATCGTAGTCGTCGAGATGCGGGCTGGCCTGGGCGAAGAAGTCGCCGAATAGGCGGATCACCCTCAGCTCCGGTTTGGCGGTGCCGTCGGGCCGGATAAAGCCGATGACGGTCTCGTTGTCGATCGCCATATTGGGGTTGATATTCCAGGCCCAGTTGATCGCGCCGCCGCCCCGCGAGGCGAAGGAATAGGCGTATTTGCGCTCGAGGGCGCGGGCGGCGTGCTCGGGCGTTCGCCAATGCCAGCCGTCGAGGTCCTCGAGCCTCATCAGGCCGGTCTCCTGGTAGAGATTCGGCTTCTCCGGCAGCTTGGTCAAAACCCCGGTCACCAGCATGTCGTCGACCTGCCACCAGGGATGAACGCCCGTGTAGTCGATGGCCTCGCCGTGAAATTGCTGGGCGGGCCGGTCCCGGGTGCCGCCCTCGTCTTGACCGAGGGTCACCAGGAGATCGCCGCTCACCGAGCGCAGGTGATCGCGCAGCTCGCGGGCCCAGTCGGTGGCTATCTCCTGGGAGAAGATCACGAAGTCCCGGGCCTTTCGGGGCTGGCGATCCTGCCGCACCATGGAGTAGTTGAGGTCGCCGCCGTGGGGAACGCTCGTGAAGTAGCGCTCGCGGTCCTGCCAGCGGTCCCGCAGCAGGGTGAGGTCGCTGCCGTGGCGCTCCTCGAGGAAGCGCAGCCACGCGCTGTGCTCGACCTCGTCGCCCACGGGCTGGTTGGTCCACAGGGTGCCCACCGGGGCGTAGGAGGGCTCGTTGATCAAATCCCAATGCACCCAGTGGACGCCGCGGTAGCGGCTGGCGATCAGGGTCAGGAAGTCTTTCTGACCGTCGAGGGCCCGCGGATCGAGGTAGGGGTGGCGACCGCCGTAGGCCGGGGGCTGGAAGGCGAAGAAGGAGAAGTTGATGTAGATGCCGTTGCGGGCCGCGCTCATGAGGTAGGCGTCCAGGGCGCGGAGGAAGGCCTCATCGAGGGTGCCGGGGTTGAGCATGATGCGCGGCCACGCGGTCCACAGCCCGGTGCGCACGAAGTTCACCCCCTGCTCGGCCATCAGCGCGAAGTCTCGGTCCCACAGCGCGGGATCGGGCTCGAAGAGGAATTTCCGGTGCACGTCGGACGCCATGTAGGTGGCGCCGACCACCGGCAGGACCTCGCCGCCCACCCGCAGCCAATCTCGGGAAACGGTGACCTTCTGGCCGGAGCGGAGAAGCTCCTCATCGCGCACCCAGAAGCCGGCGGTGGCGCGGGC
>JBCCLG010000052.1:0-13885 GCA_039027015.1 Acidobacteriota bacterium
GAAGCCTCAGGGGCCGCGACTTGCGGAGCCGCGACCTGTGGGTCCAAGGTCTGTAGGTCCGAGGTCTGTGGATCTAAGTCCTGTAGACCGGAAACCTGTGGGTCCGCACCGTCGAGATTGGAAGCCTCGGAATCAGAAGCGGCGGAACTCCGGGAGAGAGTCTCGGACGGCTCCTCAGCGCCGTTCGCCTCTCTCTCGGGAGCCTCAGCCCGCGGCTCAGGAACTCGGGTCTCTCGCGAGGAGCGTCGGGAGCTGCGCCGGCGCCTGCGTCTGCGGGTGCGTACCGCCGCCGCTTCGGGCTCGCCGCTCTCCTGCTGCCCGGCGGCGGAGCCTCCGGAGGGGGCCTCGGACTCGAAACTCTCGGTTGCGGCGGCCTCCTCGGCGCCGGTCGCGGCTCGGGCCGCTACTTCTTCATCGACGTGGGTTTGTAACCACCAGGGCGCCAAGGGTCTGCTCCTTCGAATCGATCTCTCGCGGGCGAGCCAGCTCGACTCGCGCCCGGAGCATACCCGGGGGCCCCGCGGCGTGTCACCTCAGCCGCGGGACCGGGTCTCTCCAGGCCTCCAGCCCTTGCGGAAGGATCACTGCTGTCGAGCCGAGGAGGCGGTGTGGACCGTGGTGTCGAGCCGGCGCAGGGAGAGCACCAGCTCCCGGAGGCTATCGAGATGGTGCAGGGTCCGCTCGAGGTGCTTTTCGAGTCCGCGGTCTTCCCGGGCCACGCTGCGCCTCACTTTGTCGAGAATCTTGACCGCCGGCATCAGGTCGTCGTCCACCGACTCGGCGAGGCGGTCGAAGATGTCGATCACTCCCGGGGTCAGCGTCTGCACCACCGCGGCGGGCCGTGAGCTGACCAGGGCGTTCATGGTTTCGTCGAGGCGGTCGAGGTAGGGGGCGATGGAGGCCCCGCCCGCGACCGCCGGCGCGGCGCCCGTCGCCTGCTGGGGCAGAGGCGGCCGCCGTTCGAGCAGCTCGCCCAGGGCGGCCACCGCCTCTTCGAGGGGGCCACCGATCGCCCGGGCCAGCTCGAGCGCGGTCTCGCGCTCCGCCGGCTGCCCGGCCGCCGCGGGTGTCGCCGCCGCCGCGGGCTGTGCCGCCGCGGATTCGACCATCGCGTCGACCGCCTGGCGCAGGTGCGAGAGGTAGGGCGTGAGCGCCTCCGCGAGCTGAACGCCCGCGGACGGCTCCCTCGCCGCGGCCTCCTGCTCCTCTGCCGCTTGGGCCGCCCTCGCTTCTTCGGCCTCGGCGCTCTCGGCCGAGCGCGTCGAGGCGGCGTGGATCGCCTGGTCGATATCGGCCAGGCGGTCGCCCACCATGCCGAGCTGGCCGAGCAGGCGGATCGCCGGGTCGTCCTCGGCGCCGCCCATGGTCTGCACGCGGGCGAAGCCTCGCTTGATCTCCCGCCAGCGCTCCATCTGCCGCTCATTCATGGTGCCGCGCAGCTCGCCCAGCTTGAGCAGATTGGCCTCGGCGCCGGTGGTCAGCGTCTGCGCTTCGCCGGCGTAGTGGTCGTCGATCATCGCCTCCAGCTCGGCGTCGTTCATCACCGCGACCACCTTCTCCGACATCTTGTTCATGTTGCGGTACGAGCCCTGGAGCTGGAATCGAGGCTCGGTGCGAAAGGCGTCGTCCTGGGCGGCGGAGGCGATGTACTGCTGGTTGACCGCCAGCACCACTTCCTGGACGCGCAGCATTTTCGACAGCACCGCGCGGATCTCGTCGAGCTCCACCGCGGAGTAGGCGTGGGAGAGCTGATCGGTCTGCACGGCCTCGCCCCGTGCGATTCTCACCAGCTTCTCGACGTCGCCCGGGTCGCGACCGGCCAGGGGCGCTAAGGCCGGATTCGAGGTCAGGGAGTTCTCGATATAGGACAGGGCGAAGACCTGGTCGCGCCCCTCGAGAATGTCGCCGAGGTTGTAGGTGTCGGCGCGGTTGGCCAACATATCCGGGATTTGGAAGGCCTCGCCAGACTCGGTGTACGGGTTGCCCGCCATGCAGACGGCGAAGCGCTTGCCCTTGAGGTCGTAGGTGCGGGTGCGGCCGTTCCACACTCCCTCGATGCGCCGCTGGGCGTCGCATAGCGAGATGAACTTCTGCAGCAGCTCGCTGTGGGTGTGCTGGATATCGTCCAGATACAGCAGCACGTTATTGCCCATTTCGAGGGCGAAATTGATCTTCTCGACCTCCTGGCGGGCGGTGGCGTTGGGCGCCTCGCTCGGATCGAGCGACAGAACGCCATGGCCGAGGGCCGGTCCGTTGACCTTGACGAAGATCAGACCGAGCCGGTTGGCGACGTACTCCATCAGCGTCGTCTTGCCGTAGCCCGGAGGCGAGATGAGCAGCAGCAGACCCATTTGGTCGGTGCGCTTGCCCTCGCCGACGGTGCCCATCTGCTTGGCCAGGTTGTCGCCGATGATCGGCAGATAAACCTCGCTGATCAGCTGGTTGCGCACGAAGGCGCTCATCACCTTGGGCCGGTACTCGTCGAGCCGCAGGCGCTCGCGCTCCTCTTCGAGCAGGCTGTGGCGCGTTTTCTGGAAGTTGCGGAAGCCCGGCACCCGCCGCTGAGAAAAGGCGGTGAGGCGGGCTAAGAATTCGTCGAGGCGCAGGTCGAGGGAGCGCTCGCGGACCCGCGGATGCTGGCCGAGCAGCCCTTCGACCTGCTGCGCCTGCCGTGCGCTGGTCACCGTGCGCTCGAGGCGCCTGGGGGTGACGAGCAGCACCGCGGCCTCGTCGAGGCTCGGGGCGAGCAGCTGGATCCGCTCGTCGTCGGTGGACTTGAGGTAGGCGCTCAGCCAGGCGTGGGCCAGGCCGAATCGCTGGCGCAAATCGTCCTCTAATTCGCGCAGATCCTCGTCGAAATCCCGCCTGTTCTGGTGCAGGTCCAGATGCTGCAAAAAGGCGTCGCGAAGCTTTTCGGCCTCGCCGCTGGTGGTGAAGGACACCGGATGCTTCGAGAGCTCCTCGAAAAGGTAGGCGGCGGCCATGCGCGCCTCCTCGGCGCTCGCCTCGAGGCCGTGGGACTCCATGAAGTCCGAAACCTGCTGGGCGATCTCGCCGCACAGCCGGCGGATCGCCGGGCTGTGGGTAAAGGCCGAGCGCAGGCGGGCCAGGCTCCTGCACCGGCGCTCCCACTGCACCCGCGAGGTCTGCTCGCCATAAAAAGCCCAAAACAGGCAGGCCAAGGCGCGCGGGCGCGGCGCGAAGCGCAGCAGCCCGGCAGAGCGGTAGAGCGAGAGCAGGGGCTCTAAAATGCGGGCGGCGTCGTGGTCGTGAACGCCGCGCTCGTAGCCTTCGTCATAGCGCTCCGCCGCGTAGTCGCGCACCCGCGCCGCCAGGCCCCCGCGGTCCTGATTCTCCTCGGCGACCGCCCGGCTCAGCAGATCGAGCGACAGCCCGGCGCGGCCCTCCTCGGCGTCGAAGAGCATCGATGCGGCGAGAAATTCGGCGCGGTAGACCTCCTCGGTCTCGGAGACCAGGAGCTGATCCCAATACCCGCGGGTCTCGAGAAAGTCAGGGTCTTCAATCGGGTCGTAGAAGTCGGTGCCGGTGAGATAGAAGCTCATCTCGGTTTCGCCATCGCGCCCGGCCCGCGGCACCATGGTTAGGTCGAAGGCCTGGGTGTTGACCGAGAAGCGGTGGCGGCCGAGCTTGATGATCTCGGCGCCGTCCTCATAGATGTCCTGGCGATCGCGCAGGGAGCGGGTAGCCTCTTCCTTGGCGCTCTTGAGGCGGCTTTCGAGCTCGTCTGCCCGCACGCTTTCCCCCAGCTCGCGCAGGTCCCCGGCCAGGGTACGGATTTTGGCGACCATGGCGTCGCCGACAAAGTAGGTGTTGAGCGCGTCGGCGTCCGCCAGGCTGGCGGCGCGCCGGGCGATGCCCTCGAGAATGCGCCCCGCCGCCTGCACCATGCGCCCGGCCTTGCGCTGGCGTTCGTCGAGCAGAGTTTGCTTTTTCGACGCAAAGGCCTCGTAGATGTCCTCGCGCTTGGTGGACAGCTGGTCGAGGAAGTCGTCGAATTCGCTGAACCGCCCCTCGAGATCCTCGAGCTGAAGCATTAGCTTCGAGAGCTGCTCCTCGCATTTCTCCGGCGTGTCGGCCATCGCCAGCGCCCCCGAGACGCTCTGGCTGAGCAGCTGGAATTGCGCCCCGAACTCCGCCCGGCCCTCCACCGAGAGCAGCTCTTTGCGCCGCGCCTCGACCACGGCTCGGCCGCGGTTGAGGGACGAGAGAACCTCGGAGATGCCCTCGAGAATCGAGGTGCGCTGGGTGGGATCGTCGATCTCGAGGCTGCCGACCACCTCGGTGAGCAGCTCGAGGCCGCTCGAGATGTCGTCGAGCCGTTCGGCGATGGGAGCCGCGTCGGTGGTTTTGTCGGCCTCCTCGGCGCGCGCGACCTGCTGCTCGATCTCCCGGTGATAGGGCTCCAGAGCCTCGCCCGCGAGCAGGTAGTCGACGGTTTGGGTCGAGAGCTGGTCGAAGCTCTCGACCAGCCGGGCGTCGAGGTCCTCAACGCGCTCTAGGTCCACGTAGCGCTGCTCGCGCAGGGTGATCAAGCGGCCGCGCTCGCGGCGCAGATCGGCGAGGGCGGTGACGTAGTGATCCACCGACTGCCGCGGCTCCGAACGCAGGCGGTGAAAGAGCTGTTCGATGGTCTCGGCGCTCGATTCCACGGCCTCTCGAGCCTGGCGCTTGATGGCCTGCACCTTGGCGAACTCGCCGACGATCAGGTCGGCGGTGCGCCGGATCTCGGCCAGGGGCTCCTGGAGATCGCCGATCTCGTCCGAGTCGTCGAGCCAGTAGTAGGCGTCGTCGGTCCGCACCGTCTCGGCGATCAGCTCTTCATAGCCGGCTACCGACGGCTCCTGCTCGGTGACCGAGCGGCAGATCGACAGCGCGTCGGAGATGCCGCGCACCAGCTCGGCGTTGCCGACTTTTTCGAGAAAGCTGCCGGTCGAGGGGGCGCGGGCGGCGTGCTCTTGGGAGACGAAGGGCGTCTGCCAGATCTGCATGGGGTGCACGCGCGTCGGCTCATCCCCCGTGGAGCGAAACTGCACCAGGAGGCCGTCGTCGAAGATCGCCATGCCGTTGCAGTGGATCGGGTTTTGGACCTCTTTGCGGATCAGGTTGTAGTTGAGCAGGATCAGCCGCCCTTCGGCGCGCTCGTAGAAAACGAAGAGCACGTCTTCGCCGTTGGGCGAACGCACGGTCTTCATGAAGAGCATCTCCGAGACGTCGCCCTCGAAGGTCTTGGTGGTGCCGTCCTGGAGGTAATAGCCGCCCGGGAAGATCACGCCGTGGTCTTCGGGCAGCATCTGACAGGCCTGGCCGATGGCGTCGATGCGGTCGACCTTGCGGGTGCGCGTGTTGAAGACCAGGTAGCGCCAGATCTGCTCGTTATAGGGCAGCACCTTGAGCAGGATCAGCGGCCCGATCTCTGCGTAGAGAATCTCGGCATCGGCCAGGCTCTGGTTGGCCTCCTCCACCAGCTCGCGGTAAATGCCGAGGCCGTCTTCGGTGTTGTCCTCCACCTTGACGGTAAGGTCGCCGCCCACCGTCTCGACGAAGACCTTGTCGAGGATCGAGACGTGGGGATGACGGCCCAGCACGTGGTCGTCGCGGGTGGTCGCCGTCCACTCGAAATCGTGGGACGGCGGCAGCACGTGGTCGCGCTCGCCCCGATTGTCGAGATAGGTGACCTCGCCGTCCGGCGACACCGCCCAGCGGAAGACCCGCGTGTCGTCTTCGGCGGCGCCGATTTGGAAGATGGCGAGCAGCTTGCCATCCTCGAGTCGCCGCAGCTGAATCAGCCGCGCGTCCTTGTAATACCGGTACAGCTCCTCGAAGTCGGAGACGAATTTCGCGTCGGCCAGAAAGTTGCGCGGGTCGTCGGGCGCGATGGGGTCGAAGGCGAAGCCGCCGCCGCCGTCTTCCGAGCGACTGAAGCTGTGCAGGCTGAAGACATCCTCAACCCGGATCTCGGCGCGCAGGCCCAGGAAGACGTTGTAGCCGAAGAGCATCAGGTCGCCGAGGGTGCGGATATCCCTCGGCACGCAGTTGTTGGCCGTGCGGATCCGCTCGTTGCCGACCACGGTCATCTCGCTGCCGCCGAAGATCTCGAGCCGCTTCTCGTTGAGGCCGGTGGCCCGCTCCCGGAGGGTCGCGGCGTGCTCCTCCAGGCGCCCGCGCAGAATCTCGTAGGTACCCTGCTCGATCTGCGCGGCGCTGTCCTGGGACTGGGATGGATCCGAAGCCGTCATGGTGTCCGCCTCGCGTGACCGCCCGCTCATTCGTCGCCGGCGAGGTCGCCCAGCCTCTTATCCTCGAGGCCGAGGTGGCGCGCCGCGTCGAGCAGCTGCTGAAGCGGCGCCTGATGGGGCGCATCCGCCTTGCCGATCAGGTGGCTGAGAAAGGAAGCCAGGGTGAGGTTGGCGACGTCGCCGGAGCCGATCGACGGGTTCTGGAGCACGTCCTTCAAATCCTCCGCGAAGCTGCGGTCGCCCTCGAGATAGCCTGCGAGGAGCTTGCGGCTGGTGTCGCTCTTGTCGACGAAAGCGTCGGCCGACTTGCCGGCGCTGATCGAGTTGACCAGGCGATCGAAGAAGATGCTCTCGCCGCCTACGATGTCGATATTGGCGTTCTCGAGGCCGGTGGCCACCAGGTTCGCCTGGGCCTCGGCGACCCGCTGGCGCACGTCGATGGCCTTGAGCTCGACCTCTTTTTCGACCTCGAGGCGCAGGCGGTATTCCTCGTGCTGGCGGCTGCGCTCGTCGAGGGCCTTCATGGCCGCGGCTTTGGCCTCGAGGCCCGAGGCCTCACCGCGCAGCTTCTCGCGGATCGACTCGGCCTCGGCGAGGCCCCTGAGGCGCAGAACATCCGCCTCCGAGGTGCCCATGGTGCGCGTGGCCTCGGCGTCCTTCTCCTTGACCTCGGCTTCGGCGTAGCCGACCTTGCGCAGAGCCTCGGCGTCGGCCTCCTTGACCCGCACCTGGGCCAGACCGACTTTTTCGATCGCCTCGGCGTCCGCTTCCTTGACCTGCACCTCGGCCAGGCCCGCGGCCGCGGCCTCGGCCTTGGCGCCTTCGGCCATGCGGATCTTGGCCTGGGCGTCCTTGTCGGCGGCCTCGAGGTCGGCGTTGGCGAGGGTCAGCTTTTCCTTGGCCGCGAATTTCGCCGCCTGCTCGGAGGCCTCGGCCGCCTTGATGTCCTTGACAAGGTTCTCCTGGGCCTCGGCTTCGGCGCTGATGATCGCCGCCTCCTTGCTGCGCTTGGCCTCCTCGACCACCCGCAGGCGCTTGATCGCCTCTTCTTCTTCAGCGACCGTTTTGTCGACCGCCACGCGCTCGCGCACCACGTTGGCGATGTCGCGCTTCTCGTGCTCGACCTCTTTGTCCTTGGCGATGGTCTGCAGGGAGGTCTCGCGGTCGCGGGAGATGACCTCGAGAAGCCGGTCTTTTTCGACTCGCTCGGTCTCCACAGCGACCACGCGCTCGCGGTTTTTGGTCGCCACCTCGACCTCGCGCTTCAGGTTCTCCTCCTGGATGGCGATCGACTCGTCGGATTTGAGGCGGGCGGTCTCCGCCTTGAGGCGCTCCTCGGCCTGGATCTTGAGCGTCTCAGCCTGCTCGCGGGCGCGCACCGACTCGATCTCGCGCTGCTGGCGCGATTTGGCGTCGGCCTGCTGGCGCTCCATCTCGTAGATCGCCTCGGCGGCCTCGACGTCCTGCTTCTTGATCTGCTTTTCTTCGTTGCGGCGAAAGTCGTTGGTCGCGATGTGCTGAGTGGCCGTCAGATCGGTGATCTTGCGGATGCCCTGGGCGTCGAGGATGTTGTCGCGATCGAGCTTCTCGAGCGGCGTTTGCTCCAGATAGTCGATGGCGCAGTCCTCGAGGGAGTAGCCGTTCAGGTCCGTACCGATGACCTCGATGATCATGTCGCGGAACTCGTTGCGTTTGGTGTAGAGATCCTCGAAGTCGAGCCGCTTACCGGCGGTCTTGAGCGCCTCGGAGAATTTGGACACGAAGAGCTCTTCGAGGGTCTCCTGGCTCGACGCGCGGTCGCAGCCGAGGCCCTGGGCGACCTTGATCACGTCCTCCGTGGTTTTGTTGACCCGCACAAAGAAGGTGACCTTGATGTCGGCGCGGATGTTGTCGCGGCAGATCAGGCCCTCACCGCCGGTGCGATCGATGACGATCGTCTTCACCGAGATATCCATCTCCTCGACCTTGTGGAGGATGGGGACGACCAGCATGCCCGTGAAGCTGACGGTCACGGTGCCTTTCAAAAAATTGCTGACGATCAGGGCTTTACCCTGCTCAACTTTGCGCGGATACGGAATCATCGGTCTCTCCTCAGGCTTCCTTCAGATGGGAGTCCACGGCTCGGTGCTGAGAACGGCCGCGGAGTGAGATTCAGGGGGCCCCTGCTTATATTTTGGAGATCCAGGATTTTGGAGATCCGGGATCCGGGAGGATCAGGCCTCGGCCGAGGTCCGATCCTTGGCCTCCAGATCGACGGGGGCTATAAAGAAGACTTCTGCTTTAGGGTCGTAGTCGAAAATCACGGCCCGCTGGCCGCGCGCGAGATCGCGTCCGAGCCGGTCTCGCACCTGGATCAGGCTTGAGCCGTCCTCGAGCTCCGCCTGCCCGAAGCGGTCGTCGACGCGCTGGGTCGTCACCGTGCACATCTGCCCGAGCAGATCGGAGCGCTCCGGCCCTCTGCCGGCTTCGAGGGCTTTGCGCAGCGGCTGAATCGCGACCAGCGTGAGCGGCATCGCCAGGGCGAGGCTCAGGCCCGCGAGCCCGAGGCCCGCCCAGGCTCCGCGGGCCGCGAAGGTCTCGAAGCCCGGAACGAAGTAGACGCCGAGCAGGCTGAGGCTCCAGCCGATGAGCACCGCCAGGCTCCAGGTGATCGAGCGGGGTACGTCGCCGAAGCTGAGGTCGTCAAAGAATCCCGGGCTACCGTCGACGGTCGAGATCAGCGAGCCGTCGTGATGCTCGAGGCCGATCCCCTCGCTACCTCCCGCGAAGGATTCTGCGGCGCCGTCCACCCCAGCCTCGAGAGCGCCGTCCACCCCGACCTCGAGAGCGCCCTCGGCGCCGAGGCCCTCGGCGTTGAAGCCCGCCAGCGCCGAGATCCAGTAGGCGATCACCAGCAGCAGGGGCCAGGAGAAGAGAGCCGTCGGCAGGGAGAAGACGATGTCTAGAAAGTGCATCAAGGGGTCGAACTCGCGATCTTGAAGGCTTCTACGCGCGTCTGCGGAGTCCTATTCATCCATGCGGCCCGGGACTTCGACGGTTGCCTGGGGATCAACGTTCCTGCGAATTAAGGCGTAAAGAGTAGCAGGCCGCGATCATTACCGAGCGCGTTCTAACCCCCTCCGGCAGCCAGGAAAGAGCTCCGGTAGCCAGGAGAGAAATCGTGTCGAGATCCAGCAGCTCCGCCATTGGCCGCACCACAGGACGGCTGCCCGTGAAATCCTGGGGCCGCAGCTGGCGCCGCAATCCCGGCACTCCGATCCTGATCGTGGGCGTCCTGGCCCTCGGGATCGGCCTGGCTGGGGCCGCCTTTAGCGTCGCCTGGGGCACCCTATGGCGGGGTATGGAGCACATCGAGGGGGAGGCCCTCGTCGACCTCTCGGTCGAGTTGCCGGGAAGCACTCGCCCCTCTCGGCTGCCGGAGGAGGTCGTAAGAGCAGGCTTCGAGGGGGAGATCGAGAGCCTCGAGTCCTTCGGTGCCTGGGAGCAGATCTTTGTTTTCTTCGAGGGGCCGGGCCCCAACAGCTACCCCGAAACCGTTCGCGGCGCGGCGGTTTCGGTGAGCGTCTTCGAGATCCTGGGCGTGACCCCGCTGCACGGCAGGCTCTTTGGTCGCGGCGAGGCCCGGAGCTCCGCGCCCGTTGTGGTGGTGAGCGAACGCCTGTGCCGTGAGCACCTCGGCGCGCCGGACTCTGCCCTGGGAGCAGCCGTCGAGATCGACGGCGAGTTGCGCACCATCGTCGGAGTGGTGGAGGAGGGGCTTGAGGCGCCCTACGACCAGGAGCTGTGGATTCCTCTGCAGCCCCAGGCGGTCGCCTCATCCCGCTGGCTGCGGTCGCTCGGAGCGCTGCGCGACGGCGCGACCCGGGAGAGTCTCGCTGCCGAGCTGGCGCCGCGAATCCAGGCGCATGAGGCCGACTCTCGGGGGCGGCCGGTGGTGACGTCTTTTCAGGAGGGCTCACTCGGCTGGGTCTTGAGAAATAGTCTGCTGCTCGCCCTGGTGGCGGCCCTGGCGATTTTCGCCGTCGCCTGCGCCAACGCCGCCGGACTTTGGCTCGCCAGGGGTCTTGAGAAGCGGCGCGAGATTGCGATTCGGCATGCTCTCGGCGCTTCTCGGGCCAATATTTTTGCCTCGCTCCTGGCGGAAGCGGCGCTGCTGGTGGCCCTGGCCGGCGGACTCGGAGTCGCGGTGGCCGCGGCCGCGGTCGATCTCTACAACCGCACCCTCAGCCTGAGCCTGCCTTTTTGGGTCGACGTGCGGATCGACGCCGCGGTTTTACTCTTCGTGCTGCTAGCAAGCGCCGGGTCGCTCGGCTGCGCTGCGGTCTTGCCGTGCTGGCGCGCCACGTCTGAGGGGTGCGGTCTGCGCTCGGGTCGCAGCGTCGCTGGCGAGCGGGGGGCCGCGAAGTGGCGGGGCGCTCTGATCGTCTTTCAGGTGGCTCTCGCCACCGGTCTCGTCGCCGGAAGCTTCTGGATGCTGGCGGCCGTCGAGCGCTTATCGCGTCCCACCGAGGGCCTGCGTCACGAAGACGTGGCGGGAATCCGGGTGTCGATCGACGGCACGGCGATCCGGGGCCAGGCCCTCGCCGAGCAGAGCTTCTACAGAGCCCTGAAGGAAGATCTCGAGGCCCTGCCCGAGGTCGAAGCGGCGGCCTACGGTCCCCTGCCCGGCGGCTGGAGCAGGCATGGAGATGTCGAAATCGGCTCCTCGCCCGAGGTGGTCCGCGCCGTTCGAACGCCGGTCTTGACCGCGGGCGCTCTCGGAATCCTGAAGCAGGATCTGGTGCTCGGCCGCGATCTGCTGCCATCCGAGGCGAGCGCCCTCGACGTGGCGCTGGTCGATCGCCGATTTGCCGACGCCTTTCTCGACGGGAATCCACTCGGGCAGAGAGTGCGGGTTCAGGGCGAAGAGTCCTGGCGGCGCATCGTCGGCGTGACGCCGAATATGGCCTTCGATCCTTTGGGCGAGCCAGAGGCGAGCGTCTATCTCCCGGCCCTTTCGCAGCCGGGCCCCACGAAATCGCTGGTGCTCGGCCTGCGCGGAACCCTCTCGGCGGACCTAGACCGCGCCATCCGCCGCACCACGGCGTCCGCCGAGTCGGGGGCGATGCTCTTCTTCGTCCGCACGACGCCTCAGGTTCTGGAAGCCGAGCTGCGTCACGTCCGCCGCATGCGGCGAACCCTCCAAGTCTTTTCCGGGGTGGCTCTGATGATCTCTTTCGGCGGGCTCTATGGCCTGCTGGCCCTGGCGGTCGTCCAGCGTCGACGGGAGCTGGCCATTCGCCAGGCTCTGGGGGCGACGGCAGGCGGGATCGGCCGCTCCGTGGTGAGAAGCGGTCTGCGCAAGATTCTCGTCGGAGTCTCGGCCGGCGGCCTGGCCGCCCTGTGGGCGCACGAGGTGTTGACCTCGCTCTTCGGCAGGCTGGTGATGGCCGGGGAAATCGGACCGCCTACTCTCTTGATGCTGCTGATCGCGGGGCTCGCGGCCGCGGTCGTGCCGGCGCTCAAGGCATCGAGGATCAGTCCGTCGGTGATTTTCGACGATGAATAGCGCGCGGCGCCTTGTCGCCGCTGCGCCAGACGGACCGCCCAACCACCTACCTACCTGGAAGGCTCTTTACCGCCGTCTCGAAGCGTAGCGACGATGCGCTCGCGAAGGTCCACCGGCGCGGTCTCGCGCGCGCAGCGCTCGCGGACGATAGCGACGATGCGCTGGGCGTGTGCGGCCTGGCGGGCGCAGTCCGGGCAAATCGAAACGTGCCGCCTGATGGCCACCGTCAGGCTCTTACCGGTCTCGCCCTGCGCGAAGACGAACACGTGCTCTTCTTTGATCTTGCGGCACTTCACGACGAGGCTCTCCTCGAAACGTCCTGGCTTTGCCTTCGGTTCCAGGGCCGCTTTCGGCCGGATCCAAAGAGGATAGGGGAACCGGCCGCGGCCGCCTTTGCAAACCGAGGGCTAGGGGCCCGTATTCCCTGAAGCGCCGCGATCATGCCTCTTCCGTGCGGCTGCGCATGCGCTTGGGAGCGTCGCTGCGCTGGAGATAGCCGTAGCTGCGGGCGTAGTCGAGCAGCGTCTTCTCGAGCTGACGACGCCCGCGGTAGAGCCGACTCATCACCGTGCCCACCGGCACCTCTAGGATCTCGGCCGCCTCTTTATAGGAAAAGTCCTCGAGGTCGACCAGCAGGATCACCAGGCGATAGTCCTCGCGCAGGGAGTCCAGCGCGCGCTGAACGTCCTCGTCCATGACCTGGTCCAGGAAGGTCTGTTCGGGGTCTTTGATCTTTTCCGTGGCCTGGTCGCTGACCATCGACTCGAAGGAGTCTTCAATATCCGAAAAGGCGCTCTGCCGAGGCTGGTTCTGACGCTTTCTGTATCCGTTGATGAAGGTGTTCTTCATGATTCGGAACAGCCACGCCTTCAGGTTGGTGCCCTTCTGGAATTTGTCGTAATACTTATAGGCCTTGAGGTAGGTCTCCTGAACCAGATCTTGGGCGTCCTCCGCGTTGCGGGTGAGGCGGTACGCCATGTTGTAGAGCGGATCCAGATAGGGAATCGCCGCGGTCTCGAAGTCCCAGTCCTGCGGCGGAGGCGAGGAGGAACTGTCAGACGGGATGGCTTGCGTTTCGCTGTCCATAAGAGGGCCCTGGCGGTCGGATCACCTAGTCTATCCGTCGAGAGGCTGGATGTCATGAAGGCAGGTCATGTCTAGGTCAACACGTTTTGGCGCCGACTTTGTTCGTGATGCGAACAAAGTCGATGCCAAAGGCTTGTGTGAGGCCCTCAACTCGTGCACAATAGCGCCGCCCACGCGGGACACCCTTCCTCAGAGCTATGGCGCGTTCGCGGAAACGAGAGGCGACTGCACTCCGAGGTGCTGGTCTCGGACTAGAGTTCGCCGCCACCCTGGTTGGATTTGCGCTTTTAGGACTCTGGATCGACGATCGCTACGAACTGGCTCCACGGGGTCTTATGGTGTGTCTCGGCATCGGCGCCGTCGGTGGCCTCTACAACTTCATTCGCTCGTCTCTCCGCCTCCTGCGGACCCCGCCCACGTCAGCCCCTCCGCCGGCTTCCAAGCCGGCCCCCAAGCCCCGAAGTCCGGACGATTCCCGCCGTGAAGACTGACACCCGTACGTCTCTCGCGAACCGCCCCGAAGAGGCCTATAAACGCTTCTTCTTGACCGCTTTGGCCACGGCGTCATGCCTGGCTCTGGTGGGCTATTTGCCGACTCGAGAGTTGGCGGGCGAAGCGGCAGTTTCCTCGATGCTGGCGGCGATATGCGCCGCCTTCGCGGGTTCGGCGGCGGGGACGCTGCCGGTCTTCATGGCGCGCCACCTCACCCCCCTCGAGGCGATGCCGGCACAGCTCGGCGCCATGTTGGTGCGGCTTGTGGTGACCCTGTTTCTGGGTCTGGCGCTCGCGCTTTCCGGCCTCGTGATGGTCAAGCCGTTTATGGTGTGGCTGGTTCTCGGTCACACCGGCTTCTTGGTGGCCGACGTCCTCTTCGCCCGTGCCATGGTCAACACCGCCGCCGCTGCTGAAGGTTCCGTCGGCAGCGACCGCGCGACCTCTCCCGCACTGCCTCAACCGTAGCCTCACCTTCAGAAGTCATCCGAGGTAATCCGTC
>JBCCLG010000053.1:0-13842 GCA_039027015.1 Acidobacteriota bacterium
AGGCGTCGAGCTCTGGCGGGTGCAGATCGGAGGACCCGGCGTCGAGGCGGAGGATCTCGAGGTCCTGCTCGCCGCCGCCGCTCACGAGGGCGCCTCCGGGCCGCCCTCGCACCGCTCGGCGAAGCGCGGCCATAAATCGAGGCCGCGGCCGTGGGCCTCGAGAAAGGCGCGGGCGTCGCCCTCGACGGCGCGCACGAAGCGCCGCTGGGCGCCCTCGTCCCAGCCCGGCAGCTCGGCGGGATGGGGCTCCCGCAGGCCGAGGGGCACGGCGAGCTGATCCCGCTCCTCGAGGCTCAAAACGCGCAGAGCCATGGCGTTCAGGCCGCCCTTTTCCACGTCGAGCATGGCGCGCAGGGCCTCGGTGTCGCGGAGCTTGTCCGTGGCGGGGTTGAGCCGGGGCGGCTTCTCGGGCACCGGCACGCTGACGTCGACCCCCAGAAATCGATAGCACTCCCGCAGGGTGGCGGCTGGATCGCGGAGCAGGTCCTCAAAGAAGAGCACGTGGATCTGGTCAGCCGGGAACCTCTCGGCGAAGTGCGCGAGGCAGGCGCCATAGCGGCAGTCCTCCACCAGAATCGGGTTCTCCTCGAGGGTCGCGGAGACGTCGAAGGGCGGAATCCGCGCGGCGGTTCGGTGCCAGGTATGGTGGTTTTCTCGGTAGGCCGACTCGATTCGAGCCAGGGGATCGCGGGCGATGAAGAGCAGGCGAACCTCCGGATAGTGATGGAGGATCGAGTCGCGGGCGATCTCCGCATCGCGCTGGCTGGCGTAGGAGACGCCGCACAGGCCGAGCCTCTGACCGGGCGTAGCGCGGGCGAAAAAGTCGCTGAAATAGGCCGGAACGCCCCCGAGACCGCCGGCGAAATGCCAGTTTTCCTCTTGGCGAATGTAGAGGTCCGGGTGGGTGCCGAGCAGCGCGCTGAGGCTGGTGGTGCCGCATTTGGCAAAGCCGGCCAGAATGAAGCGCAGGGGAACGCCCGCCACCGGCCCCGGCGGCACCTGCGGAGCGGCGGAAGGATTCCGGCGCCGCCGGTTGGCCACGTGCAGGCGGACGAGCTGCTGGCGAAACGCGCGCTCGATATCGGCCCGCGTGTCGCGCACGCCGGTCTTGGGCAGGGCCGCCGCGCCGCGCGTCTCGAGAAAGGAGCGCAGGGCGTCGGTGCAGGCGTCTCTCGAGGTGTGGCGCTCGAGGCTCGAGCGCGCCCAGCGCGACATCCGGCCATAGCGGTCGGGATCCTCGGTGGCCACCCGGTAGCTTTCCTCAAAGGCCTCGAAGAGCGAGCGGGCGTCGATCCGGTGTCGCCAGGTCTCGAGCTTTCCGGTGGGGTCGTGGGGGAAGCTCGCCGGCTCGAGGGAGCTTTTCACGCAGAAGGCGTTCGACGGATCGAGGTAGTCGGCCATGCCGGTATGCGGCGGCGCCACCGCCGGACGCCCGGCGGCGAGGGCCTCCATGAGCGGCAAGCATTGGCCCTCGCCGCGCGAGGCGTTGACGCTGTAGGTTGCGGCGCGCACCAGCCGGCGATAGGAGTCCCCCTCGAGGAAACCATCGAGCAGAACGATGCGGCAGCGCAGCGGGCCCAGGGCCTCCAAAATCCGCCGGAACTGCGAGCGCACCTGCTCGTGGGGGCCCACCCGGATGGTCTTGAGCACGAGGGTCGCGTCCGGCCGATCGCCGAGCGCCAGGGCAAAGCACTGGACGATCTCCGGCCAGTTCTTCCGGCCGTCGGTGGGGTTGAAGACCGAGAGGTAGACGATCCCCTGAAGCTCCAGCCGGTAGCGGGCGCCGTGGGGTCTCCAGGTGGCGGTACCGCCGAAATCCGAGGGGTCGTGGCGCGGCGCGCCGTGAACCGGCTGGAGGGCCACGCGGCCGATCCGCGGCGCCTCGCTGATATGGCCGCGGACGTCGAAGACCTGGCGCTCCAGAACCGCGCTGGGCGGCGGAGTCTCCGGCGGCAGGGCGAAATCGTCGAAGAGCGGCGCCTTCACGACGGCGATCGGGAAGTCGTCGCCGAGGGCTTGCCGCACCGAGGCGGCGGTGGCTTCGCTGTGGGTGATGGCTCCGCCCAAAGAGCGCAGAACGAAGCTCCAGTCGTCGCGCAGGTCGTCGCGCACGGTGGTGGGCAGATCCCGATACTCCCAGGCGAAGACGCAGACTGTCGGGCAGCGCAGGTGAATCAAGGTCTTGTGGGGCGGCGTGAACGAGAGAAAGAGGCATTCCTCACCGCGGGAAGACGCCACGTCATAGACCGCGTCGACCCTCACCTCCGGGCCTTCGGTGACCCGCACCACCGTGCCGAGCCGCTCTAAAACCGGCAGGAGAGCTTCGAGCACGAAGTGATAGCTGTAGTCCGCCAGGCCCAGCTCGAAGGGGGCCGTTTGACGGTTGGTGGCGGCGTAGACGATGAAAATCAAGGATTCAGCGCTCCGGCGCGAAGTATCGGTGGATCTTGTCGAGAGGGCGGTAGTCGAGAATCATGGAATAGCCCAGGAGCTCGAGGTAATCGCGGGTGGGAACACGCTGGCCGGGGCCGCAGGCGATCTTGATCAAACGCGGACGATAGCGGCCGAGATCGAAGCCCTTTAAGACCGGCAGCTCGCCGCCGCCCAGCGAGATCGACAGGAAGTCGAGGGCGCCGAGGCCCATGTCTTCGGGCCCGCCCGCCTCGAGTGCGCGCGCCTCGAGCACGCGGTCGAGGGTCGATCCGAGCTGGTCCGGGCCGCCCAGGGTCGCGCGCAGAAAGCGGCTGTTCCGCCGGGCCCTGCGCCAGGGCTCCTCGAGGTCTCGGCGATCGACGGCCAGCCCCGACCAGCCCAAATAGCGCTCGAGATAGCACGTCCCGCTGTTCTCCTCGGGGTCAGCACAGCCGGCGTCCACGAAAACGCCGTCCTGGGCGTCGCGAAAGAAGTGCCGCACCAAAAGTCCCTCCTTACCCCGCGCATAGGGTCCCGTGACGGCGCCGCCCAAAAGAGTCCGCCAGGCGGCGTCGGTAAGAGGCGCCGCCTGGATGCGCACCGGCTCTCGATCCGCCTGTATCTTCTCCGGCGCCGAGCTCCAGCGACGGGACAGCGGGCTCAAAAACTGGCGCCGGGTCCAGCTCACGCCGGACGATCCCGATTTGCGTGGCGGGGCCTTCACCGGCCGGCTCTCCGCTCCTGGCGAACGTGCGGAATCACCCACTCCCGGGGATATTTCGCCGCGCGCATGGCCACCAATCTGCCGCTCTCCCCGCGCACGAAATAGCGCCAGACCGCCCGGCCCTCCCGGGTGATTTCAAAAACATGGCCCTGGTTGGCGCTCGAGACCAAAACGTTGCCTCCCTCGAGGAGCTGGGCGGTGCCGCGCCCGGCCGTGAAGAACTCTTCGGGCTCCTGTGCTCTGTAGGTCCAGACGATCTCTTCGGTGAGGGGGTCGAGCTCCACCAGGCGCGAGTAGCCCCGCGCCCTGGTGCCGTTGTCGAAAACCAGGATGTTGCCGTTCTCGAGCCAGCGGCCCTCGTGCGGATATTGAAGCTCCCCGGGGCCCCACACCCACAGCAGCTTCTCCCGCTCGATATCGATGATGGCGACCAGGCTCTGGTGGCGCACCGTCACCAAAACGCAGGCCGCGCAGTGAAGGCCCGTGCCGCGCTCCCGGAGCGCGCGGAAGGGCATCAGGGAAAGAGCGTTCGAGTGCAGGAGATCCAGCGCGCCGTTGGGCCTTCGGGCGTTTGGAAAATCCGTGGTTCTCGGCATCTTGAAGAGAGCCGGATCGGAGCTCAGCACGTCGAAGAGCGAGAGCTCCTGTTCGATTTCGCCCTCGGCCGAGAGCACGAAGATCGAGTGGTCTTCAAAGAAAAGCCCCTCGACCGTGCGCTCCCGTAGCCCGAGGGTCAGAATTCGGCCGTCGGCTGCCTCCTCCACGTCGTGATGGCTGAGCAGACTCCGGCGCCACTTGAGAGAGCCATCCCAGGCGTAGCGGGCCAGATATCTGCCGGTGAACGGATACCAGGGGCTGCCGTCCAGAGGGTCGAATTTCTCAAGCCGCCCGCCGTGGGCGATGCGGCTCGGCACCTCGAGCGACCTGGGCAGACTGCCGACCACCAGGACGTCGCCGCTGCCCTCGAGCAAAACCGCGCGGGCCCACTTGATCGACTCCGGGTCGCGCCAGACGCGGACGATCTCTCCCCCGTTGCTGACCAAGAAAGCCTTGGCCTCCGGAATCACGGTGATCAGGGTGAAGCCCGGGGTGACCTCGGCGCGGCGGTTGAGCACCAGGCCCGTTTTTCGCTCCCGGCGCTGGGCCGGGGTCTCGCGGGGGTGATTGATATAGCCGAGAGACTCGAGGGCCTCGATCTCCTCCTGCGACGCGGCCGCGCCAGCGGCGGCCTGACCGAGAAGCGGTCCCGCGCTCAGCGCGGCGGCCACGGAGAAGACGACGGCCGACCGGAGCCTCATGGGGCCGAGCCCCGCGCCTCGGCCCCGGCGCTCCTCCCCGCGGAAATTCCGAGAAGAGGCTCGATTTTCGAGGGCGGATATTTGAGCGCGCGGTTGGCGACCAGCGTGCCCTCCCGGCCCCGCACCACGTAAATCCAGACGACCCGCCCTTCGCGGGTCACCTCGAAGATTTTGCCCTGGTTCGAGCTGGCGATCAGCACGTTGCCGCCCTCGAGGCCCTGGGAGGTGCCTCGACCCTCGGTGTAGAAGGTCCTGGGACTCGAGGCGCGGTAGCTCCAAACGATCTCCCCGGTCTGCGGCTCGACCTCGACGACGCGGGAGTAGCCCCGCCGCTCGGAGCCGTTGTCGAAAACCAGGATGTTGCCGCTCTCGAGCCAGCGCCCCTCGTGGGGAAACTGCAGCTCGCCGGGGCCCCAAACCCACAGCAGCCGCTCTGCCTCCAGATCGATCACGGCGATCAGGTTTTGGTGACGTACGGTCACCAGAACACAGCTCTGGCAGTAGATCCCGCCGCGGGCTCGGAGGGCCTCGAACGGCATCCGCGCCACGGCGTTGGAGTGCAGGAGATCGAGCCTGCCGTTCTTCAGCAGGGCCGCCGGATGATCGGTGGTCAGGGGCAGCTTGAAGATCGAGGGATTCGACGAGAGGAGATCGAAGAGCGAGTAGCGCCTGAGCCGCTTGCCCTCGGGGGACAGGACTTTGATCGTGTGATCGACGATGCGCAGATCCTCACCCACCACGCGATCGCCCAGGCCGAGGGTGAGAATCCGCCCCGCCTCGTCGATCTCGAACTCGTGGTGGACGATCGCCCCCCGCCGCCATTCGAGGTCCCCGTCCCAGCTGTAGCGCGCCAGATAGTGACCGGCCTGCGGGTACCAAGGCCTGCCGTCCAGCGGGTCGGTGGCCGGCGAGCCGCCGCCGCGGGCGGCGCGGGCCTGCGGTTGACGGCTCGCTTTCAAACGCCCTTTGACCATCAGGTCGCCGTTGTCCAGAAGCATCGAGCGGGCCCAGTGCCGCGCGTCGGGGTCTCGCCAGGTGCGGACCGTTTCTCCCTGGGTATCGACCAGCTTCGCCGTGGCGTCCGGCAGCAGAGTGATCAGGGCGTACCCCGGAGCGACCTCGTCGGGTCTCTGGCCTACCAGGCCGTCTCTGCCCGCCAGCCGGTCCTCGGCCGCCTGGCCGGGGTGGCTGATGTAGCCGAGGGCCCTCAACTCCTCCTCCGTCGACTGTCCGGCCGCCGGACAGGCCCAGGCCAGAAGCAGCGTCGCGCCCAGCAGCGCTCTCGGGGATTGGGGTCTTTGAAAAATCGCTCTTTCCTTCTCGGGCAGTTTATTGAACTCCAGAAGCCGGCGGCAAAGTAGCCGGCTCGTGCCGGCTTCTCATAGACATGCGCAGATCTCAGGGCCCTGCGGCCACTTCCCTTATCCTGAGGAGCGATCCACCTCGACCCCGCCCCGTATTGACCTCGCGGATCGGCCCGGCGTCAGCCCGAGGCCCCTGCGAGGCGGCGTGAAGAATCCAGGAGAACCCATGAATCTCAATCAGGTCACCCTCCCCGTTCACAACATGGACCGGGCCGCCGAGTTCTACCGGCGCCTGGGATTTACTCAAATCGTGGATACGCCCCACTACGCGCGGTTCGAGTGCCCGATCGGCGACGCCACGTTTTCTCTCTCGCTCGAAGACGAGGGGTTTTCGAACGGCGCCACGATCTACTTCGAATACGAGAGGCTCGACGAGTGGGTCCGAGACCTCGAGGCCAAGGGGATTTCTTTGGATCAGGAGCCGCGGGATCAGAGCTATCTGTGGCGAGAGGCGATTCTGCGGGATCCATCGGGCAACAAGATCAAGCTTTATTGGGCAGGCGAAAACCGCCTCAACCCTCCCTGGCGCGTGGAAAAGCGGGCCGATTGAGCGCGCGGCGGGCTCAGCCGCGCCGCCCACGACCCGCTCGAGCGCGGAAGATGACATCTCGTTCATGTTGGCGTCATGGAGGGTCCAAGCCCCGCCGCTAGTCTGCCTGGAGTCGCTCTAAGTCCCACCACCCAGGAGCTCTCCAATGACACACGAACACTGCGAAACCTCGCGGCCGTCGCCGGAACCCGCGGGGCCGCGCCTCGACCGCCGCTCCTTTCTTCGCGGTGCGGGGGCGCTGGGCGTGGCGCTCGGCGCCGGCTCGGCGGCTGGGGTTTCCGCGGGCCCGGTACCGCTCACCGCCCGAGAGCGGGCCTCGCGTTTTCTGGCGCAGTGCACCTTCGGCGGCGATCTGGCGCTGATCGACCAGGTCGAGGCTGCCGGACCGGCCGCCTGGCTCGAGAGCGAGATGGCGAAGCCCAGACGGCCGCTCCTCTCGGACGTCTTTGAGCTGCTCGCCGAGGACGACGAGGAGGATTCGGAGCTCACCTACTTCTTCGACTGGGCGTGGTGGAAGCAGGTCCTCACCGCTCAGGACGTGGTCCGCCAGCGCGTCACCTTCGCCCTCTCGCAAATCTTCGTGATCGGCCGGCAGCCCGAAGAGATCTTCGAGGACTCGCGCGCCTCGGCGGCCTATTGGGACGTGCTGGCCGACCACGCCTTCGGCAACTTCAGGGATCTCCTGCTCGCCATCACCCTGCAGCCGAGCATGGGCATCTACCTCAGCCACCTCTACAACCGGCGCAGCGACCCGGCCGCCAACCGATTCCCGGACGAGAACTTCGCCCGCGAGGTAATGCAGCTTTTCTCCATCGGCCTTTTCGAGCTCAATCCCGACGGCACCCAGAAGCTCGATTCGGGCGGCCAGCCGATTCCCACCTACGGCAACGCTCAGATTACCGAGATGGCCAAGATCTTCACCGGCCTGGGCCTGGCTCCGGAGTATCCGGGCCAGATCGTCGAGTGGGGCGATCGCGGGGTCGCGTCCCTTCACCTCCCCATGGTGATGACCGAGGCCGAGCATGAGCCGGGTCCCAAGACCCTGCTGAACGGCTTCGTCGTGCCGGCCGGGCAGACCGGCATGCAGGACATCGAGACGGCGATCGACCACCTCTTCGCGCACCCCAACGTCGGCCCGTTCATGGCGACTCACCTAATCAAATTCCTGGTCACCTCAAACCCAAGCCCGGGCTACGTCGCGCGGGTGAGCGCCGCCTTCGACAACAGCGGCAGCGGCGTGCGGGGCGACATGAAGGCGGTTTTGCGCGCGGTCTTGCTCGACAGCGAAGCGCGCGATTTGAGCAGCCTCGAGAATCCGCGGTTCGGCAAGGTGCGCGAGCCGCTGGTGCGCTGGGTGCAGCTGGGAAGGGCCTTCCACGCGACGTCGGCAAGCGGCGAGTTCCGCCACTTCGGCGCGGCGAATGACGAGGACTTTCTAGCCGACCCCGAGATCACCTTCCTCGAGCAATACACGCTCATGTCGCCGAGCGTCTTCAACTTCTTCTCGCCGCTGCATCAGCCGGCGGGCGCCCTGACGGACGCCGATCTGGTGGCGCCCGAGATGCAGATCATCCACGCCTTCACCTCGATCGCTACCGACAACGCCATCGATCGCGCGACCTTCCAGGACTATTGGATTTCAGACCTCGAGCCGGATGAACCCGTGCCGCTGGACCTCTCGGTGGAAATCGGCCTGGCCCAAACCGATCCGGAGCTGCTGATCGATCACCTCGACCTGATTCTGACCTACGGCACCCTGAGCGACACGACCCGGTCGACGATTCGCGCGGCCATCCTGCCGCTGTCGGCAAACCCCGGGCAGCAGGTCAGGCTCGCCCTCTACCTCTTCATGATCTGCCCCGAGTACGCCGTTCTGCGGTGAAGGAGACGCCCATGACCCTCAAATCTTCCCGCCGCCAATTCCTCGGCCAGGCCAGCTGCACCGCCGTCGGCGCCACCTCTCTTTTTTCCAGCCTGCTCAATCTGCGGTCCGCGGGCGCCCTGGCTGCTCCGACGCCGCCGATCGTCAGCCCCGGGCCGCTGCCCGGCGACGACTACAGGGCTCTGGTCTGCCTCTTTCTCGCCGGGGGCAACGACTCTTTCAACATGCTGGTGCCCCGCGGCGCGAGCGAGCACGCGGAGTACGCCGCCGTGCGCGGCGATCTGGCTCTCCCCGCCTCCAGCCTGCTGCCGATCTCCCCCGCCACCGGCGACGGGCGCGACTATGGCGTCCATCCGGCCATGCCCGAGGTCCAGCAGCTCTTCAACAGCGGCCAGCTGGCCTTCGTCTCCAACGTGGGTTCCCTGGTCGAGCCGACGACCAAGGCGGATATCTTCGCGGATCGGGCCAAGCTTCCCCTCGGGCTCTACTCCCACAGCGACCAGATCATGCACTGGCAAACCAGCCTTCCGGATCAGCGCTCCAGCCTCGGCTGGGCCGGCCGCACCGCCGACCTTCTGCGATCGACCAACTCGAACGACTCGGTGTCGATGAATATCTCCCTTTCCGGGACGAACGTTTTTCAGTCGGGCACCGAGGTGGTGTCCTACGCGGTTCGGCCGACGGGCAACGGCAGCGTCGGCCCGACGGGCTACAACGAACCGGGAGTGCTGAACCAGCTGCGCACGACGGCGATCAACAGCCTGCTCGATCAGCAGTACCAAAACCTTTTCATGGACACCTTCGCGAAAAATAAACGCTCGTCTATCGACGCCCACCTGCTCTTCTCGAGCGCAATAGGCATGGCGCCGCCGCTCACCACCGCGTTCTCGGAGAATCAGGTCTCCCAAAGCTTCAAGATGATCGCCCGAACCATCGCCGCCCGCCAGACCTTGGGGGTTCGCCGCCAAACCTTCTTCATTCTCTTCGGCGGCTGGGATCACCACGACGAGGTCCTCAACGCGCAGGCCGAGATGCTGCCGGTGGTCAGCAAAGGACTCAGCGAATTTCACTCCGCGCTCACCGAGATCGGCGCACTCCAGGACGTCGTCACCTTCACCGCCTCGGACTTCGCGCGCACCCTGACCTCGAACGGCCGAGGCTCCGACCACGCCTGGGGCGGCAATCACATGGTGATGGGCGGCCCGGTGCGCGGCGGCGATCTCTATGGCAGCTATCCGCAGCTCTTCGCCGATAACGATCTGGACACCGGCCGCGGCCGCCTGATCCCCACGACCTCCTGCGACGAGTACTTCGCAGAGCTGGCGCTGTGGCTCGGCGTCGCTCCTTCGGATCTCGAGACCGTGCTGCCCAACATCGGCCGGTTCTATACGCCGGGCTCGGGCTCGCCCCTCGGATTCCTGCCCGTCGGGTCCCCGGCCACGATTTTCTCCGACGGCTTCGAGTCGGGGGACCTTTCGGGCTGGTCGTCTGTCGCCGGCTGAAGCCGGCGGCGAGGAGCCTCCAAGCCTCGAGCGGCTTGACTCCGGGCTGCGGCCCGTTGGAGGGTAGCCTCTATGAGCTCCGACCTCTGTTTCTTCGCCGAAGAGCAGCTCGAAACCGGGTGGCACGTTTTGGGAAGCCTCAGGCCCACTCCCTACGAAGGACCGCCTCAACCCCAGTACCGGTTCGACATCAGCCCGCGCAACGAGCTGATGACGGTGCTCCGCGGTGATGTCTTTGCGCTTGCGCCCTTTCAGCACAGCGGACTCGAAGTTCTGTCAAAGCCCCGTGGTCTTCCGGAGAATCTCAGTAGGGAACTACGCCTGTGGGCCGACTCCTGTGGAGATTCTCTTATCGTGCCTTCTTGGCTTCTCGCGCGGGAAATTCTGGAGGTGGACTGGGAGAGTCCTTCCCTGTTGATGATCGGCTACGCCTTCCCGGCCAAAGCGCGCCTCTTCGAGCCGCTGGGAAGTTTCCCCGAGCAGTCGTGGCCTGAAGCGCGGAATCGGGTCTCGCACCACCCCGACTATGGGCCGGAGGATCAGGCGGAGGCTCCCGAGCAGGTGCTCTACACCTGGCGACCCCCGGGAGCCGAAGAGATCTACTGGACGGAAAGTCCCCGGGAATACCTGGGGGAGAGTCTGGAGGAATTTCTCGACGAACTTCGGAGGCTCGGGCCGCCGGATCGAGTGCGGATCGTTTTCTGGACCGAGCATTGAGCTGACCTTCGGCGACCCAGCCTGGGTCATCCGGTCCTGGCCGCTGGCGGCGGTGAGCAGCGCCGCGAAAATTATCGGCAAGCCGATTCGGGCGAGACCCGCGGAAAGCCTTCTCTGCCCGAATCTACGGCGTCATTTCGCGGTTTCTCCACGGCCCGGCGGAACAGATGCGCGCCGCCGGGTCATACTTTGGACCCAACACCCGAAGGAGCTGCCGATGCCAAGAACCACCGACTTTCCCGCGCCCACCTTTGTCTCGCTGCCGGGCGGCGTGAAGCTGGAGGTCTTCGAGGCCGGCCATGAGAACGCCGGGAACCCGATCGTTCTCTGCCACGGCTGGCCGGAGCACGCCTTCTCCTGGCGCCATCAGATCCCGGACCTCGCCGCGGCGGGCTACCACGTCCTCGTGCCCAACCAGAGGGGCTACGGCAACTCCCACCGACCGGCCGAGGTCACCGCATACGGTCTCGATTCCCTCGCCGGAGATCTCATCGCGCTGCTCGATCATTACGGATACGACGACGCCACCTTCGTCGGCCACGACTGGGGGGCGATGGTCGTCTGGGGCCTGACCCTCCTGCACCCGAAGCGGGTGAATCGGGTCATCGCGCTGAGCGTGCCGTACCTCCCGCGCGGCGAGAAGCCCTGGGTCGAATTTCTGGAGGAGGCCGTCGGCGGCGATCAGTACATCGTTCACTTCAACCGGCAGCCGGGCGTTGCGGACGCCCTGTTCCGCGAGAATACCGCCCCGTTTCTTCGCAACCTCTACCGGAAGAACCTTCCCCCCAGACAGCCCGAGACGGGCGTGGCCATCCTCGAGCTCGCCACCGCCGAGACGCTGCGCGGCGATCGGCTGCTGAGCGAGGAGGAGCTGGACGTTTTCATCGCCGCTTTCGAGAAGACCGGATTTACCGCCGGCATCAACTGGTACCGAAATCTCGACCGCAACTGGCACCTTCTGGCGGACGTCGACCCGATCATCCGACACCCTGCCCTGATGATCTACGGCGATCAGGACTCGGTGGCGCAGTCTCCTTTCCTCACCCACTTCGTGCCCAACGTAGAAATCGTCCACCTCGACTGCGGGCACTGGATCCAGCAGGAGCTCCCGAAGAAGACGACCGAGGTGATCCTGAGCTGGCTCACCGCGCAGAACTCCTCGAACGCACGAGGATGAGGAGGAGAACATGAAGTCGAACTCCAGAAGCTTGCGGGCGGCGTGGACGCTTTTGCCGCTCCATCGCGGGCGCCGCTTTCGGTGGGGCCTCACGATTCTCGGCCTCGTTTTCCTAGTCTGGAGCGTGCCGGAAAGCCGAGGACAGTTACAGACCGCGCCGTCTCGGGAGGGCGCGGGACCGGTCGTCGAGGAGATCTTCGAGGATGACTTTGAGTCCGGAGGGTGCCTGGCCTGGTCGATTTCCGAGGACTGCCCGAACTTCTTGGTGGTCAATAAGGAAGCGGACACCGACGACGGTTCCTGCGACCCCGCCGACTGCTCTCTGCGGGAAGCCGCGGAGGCGGCCCGGCTGACGCCCGAGGACGACGTCATCCGATTCTCGGTGCCGCTGGTTCAGCTGGACTCGGGGCTCTCGTGGTTTGACGACTCGCGGGCGAGGCTCGGAGGGCCTATCCGGGGCAAGCTCACGCTCGACGGAGCCCTCGGCGGCGGCAATCGCGCGGTCATCCTCGCCGAATCTTTCGTGATCGCTGTCGGCAGCCACGAGGTGACGTTAAGAGATCTCGAGATGCGCGGCGGCTCGGCCAGCGCGGTTGGGGCAGGCCTGCAGTTTCCTGCCGAGATCGCCGCCAGCGTAGAAATCGAACGCTGCTCCATCTCCGGCTTTGCCCAGCACGGGGTCAGGGTGCTCGGGTCAAGAGTCACGCTCTTTGAAACCACGGTCTTAAACAACGGCCTCTCGGGGCTTTTTGTCAGCCTGGAGCTCGGCGCGCCTTCCTCGGTCTTCGTCGACTCTTCCCGCTTCGCAGGCAACGGCTTCGGCGGCCTGCCCGCGGATCGTGAAGGCGGCATCGAGGCCAGCTTCGACTCGACGGTGCTGATCGCCGGCAGCACGTTCGCGAGCAACCGCGACTATGGCGTGCTGGCGGGCTCTAACACCCAGGTCACGGTGACGGACTCAACCGTCTCGGGCGACGGCAGCCGCGCCTGCCTGGAAACCTTTCAGAACGGGATACTCAAGGTCGTGAGCTCCACCGTCCAAGACTGCAGCGTCGGCATCTCCATGAGCTTCAGTCTCGATCCGGAGCCGATCTTGAACTCCACGGTCACCCGCAGCGACGTGGGCGTTCGCTTGGCCGGCACTCAGGATCTTTCGGTCGTGCATTCCACGATCACCGGAAATGTGGTGGGCGTCGAGGCCGCCGGCAGCGCCACCCTCACGCTCAAGGATTCCATCTCGGCGGACAACTCGGGCAGCGACTGCCAGGCCTCGGGCGGCTCGATTGCCGACGGCGGCGGCAATATCGGCGATCCGGCTACCTGCGGAGCGGGTTTCACGGCGCTCATCGGCTCGCTGGAGCCGCTCGCCGACAGCGGCGGACCCACCGAGACGGTGTCGATCGAGGGCACGAACGCCGTCGACCTCATCGCGCCTGCCGACTGCGGCGCGAAGGTCGATCAAAGGGGGATCGAGCGGCCCCAGGCCGGCCTGTGCGACGCCGGATCCGTGGAGATCGAGCCGGTTCCCGTGGAGCTTCTGAGCTTCTCGATCGAGTAAATACGGCCGAGAACGCGAGATCCATGTGACACCTCGCGGCGGCGCTGCGCGTGCCTGGGTGAAGACAACCCGAGCGGGTCCTCCCCGCTCTCTGTTTACACCCAAGGAGGCGACATGCTCATGTGCCGGCAAGCCCAACGCCGCGACGTTCGACAACTCTCCGCTCGCTCCACCTTCACCCTCTCGGCAGCCACGCTCACCGCCGCTCTCGCCGCGCTGGCGCTCACAGCGGCGTCGGCTTCGGCTCAGAGCTGTCCCGCTCCGGCCACTCCGCTCGAGGCGGAGTTCGTCTCCGTGGAGGCGCCGACCACCGTGCGCGCTTTCGCCACCGACCCGGTGCGGGTGAAGGTCAAGGTCCGCAACCCCGGCAGCGCCGCCTGGCCGGTGGGCTTCGCCAGCTGCGACGTGAGGCTCGCGGTGAGCGACGAGCTGCCGCCCTTTGCCGCCGGCACGTTCCAGCCGTGGAGCGACTCCAATATTTGGCGCAACGCCTTCGGCGCGCCGCAGTACGTCCAAAGGATTCCCGAGGGACCCGACCTCGGACCCAACGAAACCCACACCTTCGAGCTCGACGTTTACCCGTGCGGCGGCTTTGACGACCCGGTGGACCCAAGGCCGTGCCCAGACCGCCGCCCCCTGAGCTTCCAGATGGTTTACG
>JBCCLG010000054.1:0-13800 GCA_039027015.1 Acidobacteriota bacterium
GAATCTTTTCACTCCTACCCTCGAGCGACATATCAAAGGCCATATCTATTTTTACACGTAACGGCTGACAGTTCAGCGCAGCGCTTGCGTCTGGAACTGTAGGGTTCGCCGCAGAATTGTCCAAACTGTTCATCTCTGGCGATTCGCGCCCAGTTACTGCGATGGCAGCGGCCACCTCTCCTGGCGAGCCTCAGGCTTGACTTCGTCGAGTTCTTCTTCCGTGAGCTGATACTTCTTGAGAAGTTCCTCGATGTACTCAGCACGCAGTTTCTCCTCGGCCTCCATGTTCTTCCAAAGAGCAGCGCTCAAATCGTACGATTTCCGCTTGCGGGCTGGGATACGAGAGATATCCGTCGGGAACTTGCTTTCAGCCTCGCGAGTTGCGCGATCTTCGGCCCTGACCAACTCACCGTAAATCGAGCGCCGCTGGCCCTCTGAGAGCCGTTGAACGCCAGTTGGCGTCTCTTCGGGTGTCAACACCGGTTTCATTTTTGACAGAACCATCGGTGAGGATTGGACACTGGGCGGCACAGGTTCTCCCATGGGTTGTGGCTAATCGAACGGGGGAGGAAGAAAAGAATTTCAGTAAAGGGAAGAAGGGCGATCTACGACGACGAGGGGCCGCTCTCCTCGTTCCAGCTCCGCGGCATGAGACCGGCCTTCCGATGCTCTCGAAGCCGGTAGCTCTCGCCCTGGATGTTGAGCGTCACCGAGCGGTGCAGGAGCCGATCGAGGATGGCCGCAGTCATGACCTGATCCGGCAAGATCTCGCCCCAGGCGCCCCAGCTCTTATTCGAGGTCACGATGATCGACTTCTGCCGCTCGTAGCGCTTGGCGACTACCTCGAAGAGGAAAGTCGCCTCCGGCCGCTCCAGGGGCGTGTAGCCGATCTCATCGAGCACCAGAAGCTTCGGCCGCAAGAGCGCGGCTAGGAGCCGGTCCTCGCGTTGGAGCCGCTGCGCCCGGCGAAAGCGGGTCACCAGGTCGTGACAGGCGACGAAGAAGATTCGGTGTCCGCTCTCTAAAGCGCGCAGGGCCAGGCCGATCGCCAGCGCAGTCTTGCCGACCCCTGGCGGGCCGAGCAGCAGAACGTTCGTGCCCTCCTCGAGGAAACGCAGCGTGCTGAGCCGTGCGACCAGCTGCGGGTCGATCGACGGCTGCGCGGACAGGTCGAAGTCCTCGAGGCGTTGGCGATAAGGCAAGCCAGCGAAGCGCAGGTTGGTCTCGACACGGCGATCGTGTCGCGCCCTCAGCTCCAGCTCGAGCAGGCGATCGAGCACGTCGAGCAAGCCCAGCTCCTCGACCCGGCCCTGCTCGAGCACGTTGTCCAGGGCCTCGAGCGCAGTGGCCATCTTCAGCTCCTCGAGCCCAGCACGCACCCGCTCATAAGTCAGCTCAGCCTGCATGGCTCGCCTCCTCGTAAGTGGTGAGATCGCGAGTCTCCACGCTCGGAGCGCCGTGTCGGAGGCTCTCTGCTTCCAGGCCCTGGAGTTGCTCGAAGCGGGGAGCCTTACCCCGCGGAGCCTCCATCGAGGCCCGCTCGCGAAGCGCTCGCCGGGCGGCCGCATGCAGCGCGTCGTCCTGCGGTGGGCTGCCGGATGGAGCCAACGGATGCTCGCCGACCAGCTGGCCCAGGTGGTAGATGCGCAGGCGCTGGTCGGCGCCGATGAGCACCTCTACCTCGACGCCGCGACGACCGCCGAGGATCTTGGGATCGACCGAATAGTGCACGCCGCCGTAGGAGATGCGGGCATCGTGATCACTACGCCGCACCGAGCGCTCCGCAGCAGGAAAGGGCGTGCGATCCACGAGCGGCCGGAAAGCCGCCTGATCGGTCTTGAGGCGATCGGCCGGCCGCTCTTTGAGCGTGCCGTGAAGGCGCACATTGGCGGTCTCTGAGAGCCAGACGCGAAGCTGAGCGTTCAGATCCTCAAGATCCGTGAAGCGCCGGCCCTCGAGAAAGCTGCGCTTGAGGTAGTCCACCGCCCGCTCGACCTTGCCCTTAGCCCGCGGCCAATACGGCGGGCAGGCGACGACCTCGAAGCCCCAGTGGTCAGCAAACGACTGGAAGGCGGGCTGGATGACGGCCGGCTTCTCGCGCGTCCGCGCAGCCTCGACCGCCTGCTTCATGTTGTCGATGAGCAGCTCCTTCGGCACGCCTCCGATCCCTTCAAAGGCGTCCTCAAGCAGTCCGAGCATCACCGGCCGCTGCTCCGAGACGACGAAACGAGCCCAGATCACTCGCGAGTAGCCGAGCACCAGAACGAAGAGGCTGAGGCGTCGACGTCTGCCGTCATGCTCGAGGATGCCGCACGATCCCCAATCCACCTGAGCCTGGCGGCCAGGCTCGGTCTCGAAGCGGTCAACGACTGAGCGCACGTGGCGCTTCTTCACCTTCGCGACATACTCACGCAGGATCGTGATGCCGCCGGCGTAGCCTTTCTTTCGGATCTCCTTGAGCAGCACCGTGGCCGGAATGTCGAAACGCTCGAGGCGGCTGTCGAGGTAGGGCTTGTAGGGTTCGAGCTTGCTGGGACGGTGGGTGGGTTTCTCAGGCGCCCCTGCGTCCTTTACGATCCTGTCTCGTTGGATCCAGTTGTAGAGGGTCTGCCGAGATCGGCCGAGCCTTCGGGCGACCTCGGCTTTGGTGAGACCTTCTTGGAGTAAACGGTGCATGTAGGACCTCTCGCTGGGTATCATGCGGGTGCGACCTCTTTGGCGGGTACGTTCTAGTTTGGAATCTTGAACGCACCCTACCGCTGCGGAGGTCGCATCTGCGTTTTGGAGTGGATTTCAGTCGGTCCTCGAAGCCCTCAGTTGGCGGCGACGAGGGGAGCCGGAAAGTGTCCAATCCAAACCGGCGATTGTGTCCAACTTACAACCGGTGCTGAGAACTCGCTGATCGACGCGACGGCGTGGGCCATAGAGAAGCCGAAGACCGCCTGTGCCCTTGCAGCCGAGAAGATCCAGGACCCAGTCGAATCGGGATCGAGTTGGCGGGCGCGGTGGCGGTTGGTGACATCGGGATCCTAACCCAAGCTCGCGGACGCAGCTGCTCCTCCGGCCATTACAAGAGAGCAGCTGAGGAATTGGACTCAGGGTTGAGAATGGCGTTCTAAACGCCTCAACTCCTCTGCGTCGGCGCGATCTCTTAGGCGCTCCGAGCGATGTTTGACTTCGATAAGGTCGTCAATGGCGATAATGTTGACCGTGACGGAACCCAGAGATCCTCGAATCGAATTCTGAAAGATCCGATCGTTGTCGACGCTTTTGAGAGAAGTCAACAGGTCAATTCGGTTCGGCTCAACGCCAAGATGGATCGCACTCCCCTTTTGTTCGAAATACTGCCTTGGAATTCCAGCCTCTCCGAAGCCAAACTCATCCAATGCCGCCATGATTCTTTGAGCGTTCGGGATCGAGGGGTAGACCAGAAGATCGAGATCCTGGGTGGCGCGGCTGTAGCCATAGAAGTTGACGGCGTATCCGCCCACTAGGGCGTATTTGACGCGGCGCTTCTCGAAGAGCTCGAGTAGCTCCTCCATGTCTTGAGAGAGAAGCATCACGGACGCCTACCAGTCGACTTTCTCCCAGGTTGCTACCCTTTTGATCGTCCCAGCGCGCCAGCTTTCGCCCCAGTGGCGGTCTTGCAGAGCCTCGAACTCTTGCATCACCTCATCATGGGAGCGGCCGGCTCGTCGCGCGTCCTCCGCCGCATTCTCTTCCTCGAACGAGTGGAAGACCCGGACCTTGAGTCCTCGCCTTAGCGGCTGCATCGCTCGCACTCAGTTTGCCGGCCAGCTGGCTGGCAGGACCGAAGGAGGCGAGTGCTTTGAGCCGAGAAGCAGGAAGACCGAGGGGCGTGGCCGCCGCCTCGGTCTTCGATGTGGGCTCTAGGCATCTGGTTTGCCGCTTTAGCGGCATGTGGCCTGAGAACTAAAAGCCGCTATGGCTGGAACGCTTCGATGGATGGTGCACCCGTAGGGATTCGAACCCCAAACCTCCTGATCCGTAGTCAGGTGCTCTATCCAGTTGAGCTACGGGTGCTTACCGCGGGGCGAAGCGTGCGCCTCCGCGGAGGCGGGATTGTAGACCATCGCCCTCGGCGGCTGCAAGGCTTGAGGTGGCGTCGATCGCGACAGGGTTATTCGATGAGGCCGTCCAGAGGGGAGGAGGCCGTGGCGTAGAGCTTTTTGGGGATGCGGCCGGCGTTGCGGGCGAGCCAGCCGGCCTCGACGGCGAGCTTCATGGCGTAGGCCATGCGCACGGGATCTTGGGCGCCGGCGATGCCGGTGTTCATCAGAACTCCGTCGGCGCCCACTTCCATGGCGACGCTGGCGTCAGAGGCGGTGCCGACCCCGGCGTCTACGATGACGGGCACGCTCGACTGCTCCACGATGATGCTGAGGTTGGCGCGGTTGCGGATGCCCATGCCCGAGCCGATGGGCGCTCCCAAGGGCATGACCGCGGCGACCCCCAGGTCCTCCAGTTTCCTGCAGGTGATCGGATCGTCGCTGGTGTACGGCAGCACGATGAAGCCCTCGTCGACCAGGGTCTTGGTCGCTTTGAGCAGCTCGACGTTGTCGGGAAAGAGGGTCTTGGGATCTCCCAGCACCTCGAGCTTGACCCAATTCCAGCCGCCCAGCTCGCGCGCCAGGCGAGCGGTGCGCACGGCGTCGTCGGCGGTGTAGCAGCCGGCGGTGTTGGGCAGGAAGAGGTATTTCTTTTGGTCGACGTGATGGATGAAGGCCTGGGGGTCCGGATCCTGAAGGTCGACCCGGCGCAGGGCCACGGTCACCATCTCGGTGCCGGAGACGTCGAAGCTCTCGACCATCTGCGCGGCGTCGGTGTATTTGCCGGTGCCGAGAATCAGGCGCGACCGGAAAGTGCGATCGGCGATGGTCAGCGGGGCGACGGTGGTCGAGGTGGAGGTCATCGATTCTTCCGTGGGCGATGGCGCGCCGGTTGTGGGCGGGGACGTGAGCTCGGGCCGTCTATCCTACCGAGCTGGCCGGCTGCCCGCGCGCTCGCCGCTCTGTCTCAGACGGCCTGGGGTACGGGCAGCGGCTCGCGGCTGGCGAGCACGGCGCGGGATTTCTCGACGACGCGGTTGTGGGCGTCGACGAAGACCACCTTGGGCTGATGCTCTTCCGCCTCCGCGGCCTCAACTTCGCCGTAGCTGCAGATGATCACCAGGTCGCCGGGGGAGAAGCGGTGCGCCGCGGCGCCGTTCAAGATCGCTTCGCCGGCCCCTCGCTCGCCCTCGATGGCGTAGGTGGCGATGCGCTCGCCGTTGGTGATGTTGTAAATCTCGATGCGCTCGTGCACCAGGATGTCGGCGGCCTCCATGAGCTCGGGATCGAGGGTCATGGAGCCTACGTAGTGGAGGTCGGCGTCGGTGACGGTGGCGCGATGGATCTTCGATTTGAGGAGCGTTCTGCGCATGATGGGTCTCTTTTTTGGAATCGGAGGTAGGGCTGGGATGAGGAAGGACGATGGGGACGGCCTGGGCTCAGCCAGAGGGCTCGATCTCGATCCGCAGGTTGTCGAGCAGGCGCGTCGACCCGAAGCGCACGGCGACGGGCAGCACGACGGCGCCGCGCAGGCGATCGAGCGGCTCGAAGGTGTCGGCATCGACCACGCCCACGTAGTCGATCGATCCCGAGGGCTCGGTCTCGAGGATCCGGCGCACGGTTTGGCGCACGGCGTCCGCACTCCTCTCGCCGGCTTCGATGGCGTGCTTCGCCTGCTGGAGAGAGCGGGAGAGGACCCAGGCTGCTCGGCGCTGGCCCGAGTCGAGGTAGATATTTCTCGAGGACAGGGCCAGGCCGTCGGGCTCGCGGACGATCGGCGCGCCCACGATCTCGATGCCGAGGTGCAGATCGCGGACTATGCGCCGGATCACCGCCAGCTGCTGGGCGTCCTTCTGGCCGAAGACGGCGACGTCGGGGCGCACGAGCTGGAAGAGGGCGAGCACCACGGTGGCCACGCCGGAGAAATGCCCGGGCCTCTCGGCTCCCTCGAATCCTCGGGACGGCCCCTCGATCTCGACCCGCGTTTGGCAGCCCGGCGGATAGACGTGGTGGACCTCGGGAAGAAAGACGAGATCGCACCCCTCGCCCTCGAGCTGCCGGCAGTCCTCGTCCACTGTGCGCGGGTAGCGCCCTAAATCTTCGCCCGGGCCGAATTGGGTCGGGTTGACGAAGATCGAGGTGACCACGCGGTCGGCGCTCTCGCGGGCCACGCGCACCAGGGAGAGATGCCCGGCGTGCAGGGCGCCCATAGTCGGCACGAAGGCGATGCGCTCGCCGGCCCGGCGCCAGCCGGCGACGGCCGCCCTGAGGGAGTCGGGGTCCTGGGCGCGGGCCAGGGGATCAGCCATAGAGCCGACCTTCGGCGGCCGCGGCGGTCTCCGAGGGTCCTAGAAAGGTCTCCTCTGGCCCAGGGAAGCGGCGCTGGCGCACGTCGTCGGCGAAGGCCCGGAGGGCGCTGGCGCCGGCGGCTCCCAGCTCGGCGTAGCGCCGCACGAAGCGAGGGGCCAGGCGGTCTTCGAGCCCGAGAAGGTCGTGATAAACCAGCACCTGGCCGTCGCAGCCCACGCCCGCGCCGATGCCGATGGTGGGGATCTCGAGCCGCTCGCTGACCTCGGCGGCGAGGTCGGCCGGCACGCACTCGAGCACCAGGGCGAAAGCGCCCTCGGCCTCGAGGGCCTCGGCGGCCTCGAGAAGGGCCCTGCGGGCGGCCTTGGACTTGCCCTGGACCCTGTAGCCGCCGAAGCGGTGCAGCGACTGCGGGGTCAGCCCGAGGTGCGCCATCACCGGGATCTCTGCCCGGGTGAGCGCTGCCACGATCTGCGGCCGCGCTCCCTCGATCTTGACCGCCTGGGCTCCGCCTTCTTTGACCAGCCGCAGGGCGTTGGACGTCGCCTGCTCGGGGGAGAGGTGGAAGGAGCCGTAGGGCATGTCGGCGACGAGCAGCGGGCGCTCGGTGCCGCGCCTCACCGCCCGCACGTGGTGGAGCATCTCGTCCAGGGTGAGCGAGAGGGTGTCGGGGTGGCCGAGAACGACCATGGCCAGCGAATCGCCCACCAGCACCACATCGACTCCCGCTGCGTCGGCGCTGCGCGCCTGGGGATAGTCGTAGGCGGTGACCATGACCAGCGGCTCCCGACGCCTGCCCTTGCGCCTCACCCACGGCACGGTAACCGGCCTGCGGCTGGCGGGAGCGTCCGACGTTTCGCGATCCGCGGGAACGGGCTTGAGCGGCGCGCCGCCGCCGCCCTGGGAGCGTGATTTTCCGTCTTGGGTCACGGCAGAGCCTCCTGGGGTTCGGCCGCGTGGACCGCGCCGCGCCTGCGAACAGGCAGCGCGCACGGGAGGGGGGACCTCAGGCGAGATCAGCGGAGGCTGCGGGCAGGAGGCGCGGGCGCTTGAGTCCCGTCCCGATCGGCTGGGGTCCTGGCGGCGGCGCTTGGGTCAAGCGGTCCGTCCAGGCCTCGACGGCTTCGGGCGAGGCGCCGGCGCTGCGGCGAGCTTCGCGCGCTGTTCTGGCTGAGAAGGTGACCGGTCCGTCCCGGTCGCGGCGGAGCGTTTTTCCCTGCGGGAGCAGGAAGATCGCTCAGCGCGATCCAAGCGGTACGTAGTATTCGGTGCCCTTGCGGGGCTTCTTCAGCTGTTCGATCAGTTCTTCGAAGTCTTCCGGGCGGGTGGGGAAGCGCATATGCCTCGTGTCGACCACCAGCACCGGCGAACTTCTGTAGTGATGATAGTAGTGGTTGTAGGCGTCGATCAACTCCGAGAGATAGTCGGCCGACAGCGTTTTCTCATACGCGCGGTCGCGCTTTCTTATGCGGTGCAGGCAGGTGTCGACGTCCGCCACGAGATAGAGCACCAGGTCGGGAGTCGGCACCTGGGGCTCGAGCATGGCGTAGAGCTTGTCGTAGATCAGCAGCTCGTCGTCGCTCAGATTGAGGTACGCGAAGATGCGGTCTTTCTCGAACGGATAGTCGGCGACCACCAGCCGCTGGAAAAGCTCCCGCTGCACGATCTCCTGCTGCTGCTTGAAGCGCGAGAGGAGGTAGTAGAGCTGGGTCTGAAAGGCCGCGCCGGGGCGGTCTTTGTAGAATTTGTCGAGGAAGGGATTGGTCGCGTCTTCCAGGACTTTCACGCCCTCATAGCGCCGCGTCAGCATATCGACCAGGGTGGTCTTGCCGACGCCGATCGGCCCGTCGATGGCCAGGTAGTTGAAGGGGAGAGACTCCTTGGGCATGAGGGCTACGATATGAGGGCTACGGTGGGCGAGGCGGCCCTGGAACTATAGCAGCGATGCCCCGCGCAGGAGCGCGGCCGCGAGGTCAGAACGGGTTCCCGAAGCTCAGCAGGAAGACCGGCGAGTCCTCCTCGAAGGGCTCCGGATCGAGCTTCCAGCCGATCTCGAGACGCACCGGGCCGACGGGCGAGGCGTAGCGCACCCCGAAGCCCACCCCGGGACGCAGATCCGCGAGGTCCAGGCTGTCGAGGTCCGCCCACACGTTGCCGATGTCCAGGAAAGCGACTCCCCCCACCGGCCCGCGGATCGGAAAGCGCCAGTCCAGGTTGAGCAGCACCAGGGCGTTGCCGCCCGTCTCGAAGAGGCCACCCCCCGGCCGCTCGATCAGGCTCTGGCCGAGGATGCCCAGGGTGTCGCGCTCGTAGGCCCTGTGGGTGGTGCGGCCGCCGGCAAAGAAGCGCTCTGAAATCGGGATGCGGCTCGACTCGAAGCCGCTGACGGCGACGTCGACCGCTTCGGAGACGGGACCCGAGGGCAGGGACCCCGGAGCTTCCTCGGAGCCCAGGGGGTCGATCAGGCCCAGGCGGACGCTGCCCGCCAGAATCCCCAGATCGCCGAGGTCGGCGTAGCCCGTGTATTGGGTGAAGAGCTTCAGGAAGTCGGCCTCGGCGCGCGCGAACGGAAAGGCGAACTCCAGCTGGGCGGCGAGACTCCAGCCGCGGCTCGGGTCGAGGGCGTCGTCGCGCCGGTCGATCAGCACGTTGGGCGCCAGGCTCGAGATCTCGACCGCCTGATCCTCGCGGTCGAGATCCAGCGGATCGAAGCTCGGCTCGGCGATTTCTAGCTCCACCAGGCGGTAGTCGTAAAGCAAACCCAGGCGCAGGTCGCCGCCGCGCAGCTCCCGCGTCATGGCCACCCGGAAGCCGCTCTCCTCCACGCTGAAGGAGTCACGCTCCTCTTCGCGGGCGAAGAGCGTCCAGGTCAGGGGCAGTCGCGCACCGAACGGGATCGGCTGGTCGTAGAACAGGCGCAGGCGGCGATCGTTGGCGCTCACCCGCAGATCCAGCTGCAGCCGCTCGCCGAGACCGCGCAGGTTGGTGCGGCTGATGCCGAGCAGCCCGCCGACCTCGTCGCGCGAGTGGTACGACAGACCGTAGGAGAGGCGCCAGCGACGACCCTCCTCGAGGCGGATCGAGACGTTGCGCCGGGTGCGGTCGTCCGCCTGGGGCACCAGGCCGACCTCGACCTCCGAGAAGACGCCCAGGCGGTAGAGCTCGCGCTCGGCCTCGAGCAGGCGCCGGCGGGTCAGGGTCTCGCCTCCCTCGAGGTCGGCGTAGGCGTCCACCAGCGCCGGACGGGTGCGCTGAAGGCCGCGCAGCACCAGGCTGTCGAGGGTCTGGCGGGGTCCCTCATCGACCGTGAAGTGCACGTCTACCAGGGTCCCGGCCTCGTTCCAGTCGAGTTCGGCGCGCGCCTTGGCCGCGGGGTAGCCCTCCTCCTCGTAAAGCGTGCGCAGGGCGTTGAGGCTATCCTCGAGGCGCAGCGGGTGGAAGCCGCCGCCGGGCCCTATGGGCAGCTTGGCGAGCAGATCGGGTTCGGCGAAAACCGAGACCCCCGAGATCTCAAGACCCACCACCCGTCGCCGGACCCCCTCGTCGACCTCGATCTCGACGACGAGCCTGCCGGGCTCTTCCTCGAGCACACGCGCCGGCTCGATGCGGGCGTCGAGAAAGCCCTGCAGCAGGTAGAAGGAGCGCAGGTTTTCAAGATCGGTGTCCAGCTCCCGCTCCACCAGCCGGCCGCTGCCCGGGCGCAGGCGCTGCCGGGGCTTGAGGCGCACCAGGGGGCGCAGCTCGCTCGCCGGCAGGGACGCGTTACCGAGAAAGCGGATCTCCGAAACCTCAAAGATCGACCCTCGTTTGACCTCGATCACGAGGCCGCGACGCGCCGGTCCCGCGCCGCGTGCGGGCAGCTGCTCGACGCGGCACTCGACCGTCGAGCGGTAGTGGCCGCGCTTCTGGAGATCGTCGCGCAGCCGCGCGCAGCCCTGCTGAAAGAGCTGGGGCTCAAAGGCCCGCTCGCGCAGCGGCAGGTAGCCCCTGCGCTCGAGCCAGCGGCGCTCAACCCCCCGGGTCTCGACCTCGTAGAGCGGCCCGGCCTCCACGCCGTAGATCAGGTCGACGACGCTCGCCGCTTCCCGGGCGCGCGGCACGGCGCTCGGCGGCTCGACGAGCGCGCCCAGGAAGCCGCGGCGCACCAGAAAGCGGCGCAGCCTCTCGACGCTGGCCTCGATCCTCTCCGGGTCGAAGCGGCCGCCGCTCCCCCCGAGGCGCAGCGCCTCCTCGAGCTCGGCGCTCGCGACCGGGTCGCCGCCCGAATCCTCTCGGGGGTCTGCGGTGAAGAACCCGAGATCCCCGACGAAGCGCACCTCGCCCAGGGCGGCCCGTGCCCCGGCGCTGACGGTGATCACCACGTCGGGTACGCCGCTCACCTGGCGCACGATCCGCCAGCTCGCCTCGGCCTCCAGATAGCCGCGACGCTCGAGGGTCTCGACGATCGATCGGACTCCCGCTTCGACGCGCTCGATCGACAGGATCGCCCCGTTGCTCTGCTTGACCCGCCGACGCAGGCTGCGCGTCGAGAGGCCGGTCTCCCCCTCGACGCGCACCTCGCCGACCGCGGGCGGCCTGTCGGCGACGATCATGACGACTCTTTGCGATGGATCGAGGGCCGGGCGGGTGAGGATCTCGACCCGGGAGAAGAGCCCCGAGGCGTAGAAGTTGGCGAGGGTCTTGCGCGAGTCTCGGCTCTCGAGGGGCTGTCCGGGCTCGATGGCGATCAGCGGCCTGAGGTCGCGGTCGGGCAGGCTGGCGTCGATGCGGACCTCCACCGCCGCCACGATCGCCGCCGGATCTTCCGGACCAGCGACGGCGGGCTCGGCCGTCGCGAGCGCCGTCAGCAGCGCGCCGGCCCCCAGCGCCGCCCGGGCGAGAAAGCCCCTAAAAGCTCGTTTCCCAGCGGGCATCGGCGGAGTAGCTGTCGTCGCCGTCGGCGGTCAGAACCAGAACCAGGCCGTCGGCGACCTGCCATTCGATCTGCACCCGCTGACTGTCGGTGGTGGAGGGGTCTACGGAGTAGGTGACGAAGACGTCTTTGGACAGCCGCTTGCCGACCGTCACCCGCGCCTTCGACAGGTTGTCGGCGCTGCCGGTGAGCGGGTCGATGCGAAAGCGGTCGAAGCGGAAGAGGCTGTTGACGCGCTGGCCGATCACCGAGGCGGCCTGGCCGTAGAGGAAGCTGGCGGCGGAGCGGCCGCGCTCTTCGCCGAGCTGGGCGGTGCGCTCCGCCACCAGATCGGCGTCCTCGTCGATGAAGGAGGCGTCGCCGCCCGCGAGCAGGCGGAAGACCTCCACGTCGGGGAGCGGCGGCTCGGAAGAGAAGCGGGTATCGAGCCGCTCCAGGGGACCCGAGAGGGCGAGGGTCACGTCGATATCGCGCACTCTGGTGGTGGCCACCAAATCGACCTCCGGCGTCAGGCGGAAGGGATCGGCGAAGATCAGCCGGCCGCGCTCCAGCTCGTACTCGGTTTCGTTGTACTCGATGACCCCGCCCGGCCTCATCTCGATCTCGCCGAAGATCACCGGCTGGGCGAGATTTCCGCGCAGCGCGAAGTCGGCGTCGCCTCGAAGGTCCGCCAGGTTGTTGCGCAGCCGCACGGCTCCGGGTGCCTGAACCTGGACCTCCAGCTCGACGCTGGAGCGCAGTCCACCCGCCGGCTCGACCTGCAGGCGCTGGCCGCGCAGGGCGTCGCGCACCATGGTGGCGAGGTCGAAGCGAATGTCTTCCAAATACTCGAGCCGGTCGAGCCGGGCGCTGCCGGCCAGCAGATGGCCGTCGCCCAGCGAGCGCAGGGCGAGATCGACGTTGCCGCCCAGAGACCAGCCGCCCAGATAGGGAATGTCGAGTCCGCGGCCCTGAAGCTCCAGCCGGTAGGCGCCGTCGTCGAGCGAGACCAGCCCGCTCAGCCGGGCCTCGCCGCTGGCAAAGTCGCCGCTCACCTCCTCGATCTCCATCTCGTCGCCCTCAAAGCGCACCAGCCCCTCGAGGTCGGTGAAGCCCTGCTCGAAGCCCGGAATCTTGAGGCTGCCCCGGGTCCAGCGGCCGAGACCCGTCACCCTAGGCGTCTCGAGGCTGCCGGCAACGCGCGCCTCGAGCTCCACTCTGCCGCCCACCGCCAGGTCCGACGCCGCCAGCGCGACCCAATCGGCGTTCAAGGAGGCCAGCAGGCTGAGGTCAAGCGCGGTCTGCCTCTCGCCTCCTGCGCCTCCTTCCGTGAGAGACCAGCCGCCCACGCCGTCGAGGGTCAGCTCGCTGGCGGTGGCCTCCTCGCGCAGGCTCAGACCGCTGATCCGCCAGCCGTCGAGATCGAAGAGGAGCGAAGGCGTACCCGCGCCGCTCAGCCGGCGGTTTCCCACCTCGACGTCGAGGCTTTCGATCAGCAGCCGGCCGCGGGGCTCGGTGAGGGGGCCGCTGATCTGCAGCCTGCCGCCGAGCCTGCCGCCGGTGGCCGGCCCCGGGAGTCCTCCTAAGAGATCGGCCAGGGCGGCCAGATCGTTCGCTTCGACCGCGAAGCCGAGGTCGCTGCGCTGGCGATCGGCGCGGCCGCCGCCGCGCAGCTCGAGAATGTCGTTGAGAAACGCCGCCGCCCGCAGCTCACGGTCCGCCCAGCGCAGCTCCAGGCGAGTGTCCGCCGCGTCCAGGGTGCGGCCGCCGAGCCGCAGCTTCTCCACCGTCGCCTCGAGGCCGATCCGCGGTTCTTCGAGGGTGCCGCCGATCGAGCCCTCGAGCGCCAGATAGCCCTTGAGGTCCTCGCGCGGCAGATACGACGCCAGGGGCGCGGCGTCGAGGGCGAGTCGCGGGCTGCCGAGGGTGAGGTCGAGGGCGCCGGTGGCGCGCTCCAGGGTGCCGGACGCGTCGAGGATGCCGGCGTCGCTCAGCAGGTCGAGACGGTCGAAGGTCACCCGGCCGTCATCCCGCCAGCTCATCTCGACCTGCAGCCCGTCCGCCGGCAGGACGTCGGCGATTGTGGCCGGGGCCAAAATCGCGATCAGGCGACCGTTGTCGACCTCGGGCGCGGTTCGCATCTCGAGGCGCCCGGTGACGTCCCCCTCGAGATGCAGAGGCAGCTCGAACCACGGCCTGACGTAGCGCATGGGCACCCGCATGGCGTCGAATTCGAGGGAGGCGACGCCGCCCCAGGGAATGCGCCCGCCGATAGCCAGCGTGGCGTCTTCGCTGCCGGAGCGAGGCGGATCGCGCACCGTCAGGCGCAGATTCTCCACCGCCCACGGGGTCCAGTCGAAGCCGCCCTCAACCCGCGCCACCGGCGGCGTTTGCGAGGTCGCCACCCCCTCGAGGAGGACCTGCGCGGAACCCCAAACCCTCTCATCCTCCACGTGCACCAGGCCCTCGACGCTGCCCGTGCCCTCGGTGGGCGCATAGCGCGGCGGCGCGTCTCCGATCGGCAGCAGCGGC